>NZ_JBQCZW010000008.1:0-76022 GCF_052089425.1 Ancrocorticia sp.
CGGCGGCGGTGCTGGGCGCCGCCAAACTCTATGAGCATCAGACCTCTGGCTGGTTCTGTGCGCTTGTTGGCGCGCAGATGCGCGAGTGGGACCAGCGCCTGGCGGTGTACGCGAATGGGGGAGAGGCGGCGGCCCCGCTCTCTGCCAAGGCCCCGTCAACTGCGGAACACGGCACTCGCGGCCGGATCGAGCTGGATGGGCAATGGTGCCGCGTGACCGATGCCCCCGCCCGCTCGGTGGATCTTGGTGGCATCGCCAAGGGGTACGCTGCCGATCGGCTTCAGGAACTCGCCCGAGAGAGCGGGGCCAGTGACGTCCTCGTCTCGCTGGGCACCTCGTCGATAGCCGTGGCGGGCGCACCCGCCGTGATCGGGCTGGCTAGCCCGTGGGCCGGTTGGGACCGCATTGGTTCCGTGATCCTTGAATCGGGGGCGCTCGCGGTGTCCGCCGATCCGGGCATGGCAATCGGGAGCGTACGGGGCCATACTCACGTGTTAGATCCGTGGGCGGGGGTACCAGCCACCACGGATCTGTGCGGCGCCGTCGTGTGCGGCCGCGACGGGATGGCGTGCGAGGCCTTCTCCACCGCTTATCTGGCGATGGGGCTGGAGGCGGCGATGAGCCTTGATGCCCAGCATCCGGAACTGGATTCGATTTTCATGACGATCGACGGCAGGCTTCTGGCAAGCCCGAACCTTCAACTCCGAACGGCACCCGGCTTCCAAGCATGGCTTGCTGATAGGCGGCAGCATCATGAGTGATCCCCAGCTAGCGAGTGCGGAGCTGGGGGAGGGTGAATGGGCTGCCGTCCGCATGTGTTAGTTCGGTTTTTTCCGCAATGCGTGCGGTTTCGAGATCTGCGACGATGAAGGGTTGTGGGTCACGCATGACGATTTCAATATGTGTGCCTTGAGTGCGAAGCGCTGCTAGCGGTGAGACGTCCACGTCCGGGGGTAGCAGGTATGCGGTGGATTGCGAGTTGAGTGGACCGGTGACGTTGACTCCTACGCCTTCTCCTTCGAACATTTCTGGCGGGACGCAGGCGGAGGCATAAACGCTTGGCGCGTTAGCCTTGGGCGAGGCGAGTTCGGTTGCAACGCAAATGTTCCGATCCTCAGAGAGCGCTATCCAGTGTTTACCGAACGATGATTCTCCAAGCTCCCGCACGGAGTTCGCATCAAACTCCGAATCCTCTGCAGCGAGAAAACTGGGCACAGCGGAGGAATCTAGGGAATCCAGCCTGCCAATCGCGGGTGCTAGGTCGGTCAACTCAGGCGTCGCCCTATTCTGAGAGTTCACGGTAGCGATGACGCCGCCTGCACTAATCGCAACGAAGATCGCTGCGATTAGTGCCAGAACGAGTGTGCCGCTTCTCCGTCTTTCAGCCACGAGAACTCCCGGCGAATATCATTGTCTAGTTCCTGATAACTCGAATGTCCCGCTTCCTTCACGAGGAAGAGTGATCGGTGAGCCATTCCCGGGGGCCTTAGTTCCTACCACTGCAACAGGTTGCGGATCTGTTGATAGAAGCTCGAAGCCATCGGTGGAAGCGAGTTCTGATGCGTCAACGTCCGGGGGAAGGAGATAGGCGGTGGCTGACTGCAATCCTTCGCCGCCAGCTGCTACGTAGATGCCGTGATCGTTGAAGATATCGGGTGGGGTACACGAGGAGGCGTCAACCCAGTTGTCCTCGGAATCATTATAGAGCTGGCTCGCAATACAGATGTTGCCCTCGGGATCGGTCGCGACCCAATGTGTGCCGTAGTCCGAATCTCCCAACACACGAGCTGTGTCAGGATCGGCTCCATTGTCCAGAAGCACATCCGGTATTGATTCACTGTCCGGTGCATCAGTTTGGGCGATGATGGGCACGAGCTCCTCTGCCGTCAAAGAGGGAGGGGAAGGATCCGTCGATGGGTCTTCGCTAGCCGGGGAAGCGTTATTGCATGCCACGATTGCTAACGATGTCATCGCTAAGATCGCGACACCGGAAACCCGAGTTTTTTTTGCATTCATTGCATTCTCCTTGAGTGTTTCAATTGGCGCTTAATACGTGAGCGCTGCTTATTCGTTTCTGGGGAGATTGATCTGTTGTCGATTTCGTCTATTTCTGATGTCTTCCACGCGTTTCTGATAGTCAAATATCAATGGAATTGACTTGACCCTAACAAGAATCTCAGCTGATATCGGCAGTTTCATCAAAGCTATATGAAATCGTTATGGGGAAGTAATCAGGGCGGGGCACAGTGTGGACACGGTGCCCCGCCGGTTACCGTCACGCGGTAGGCTCATACCATGACTGAGTCCGCTACACCTCCAGCACGTGTATTTGGTTCCGTCTCCGTGGCAATGGTGACACCCTTCCATGAGGACGGTTCCCTCGATATCGATTCGGCTGTTCATCTGGCCGATCACCTCGTCAAGCAGGGCTGTGATTCCATCCTGCTTTCTGGCACCACGGGCGAATCGCCCACCACTCATCAGCCTGAGAAGGACGAGCTTGTCCGCGAGGTCAAGGCGGCCATCGGCGGCCGTGCGTTCGTCATGGCGGGGGCTGGGTCCAATGACACGGCTCATGCGGTGAGGATTGCTCAGGGTGCCCAAGAATCGGGCGCTGACGGCCTTCTGATTGTGGCCCCGTACTACAACCGTCCCTCCCAAGAGGGGGTGTACCAGCACATTCTGGCTATTACCGAGGGCAGTGACCTGCCGGTGATGATTTATGACATTCCGGGCCGTACCGGGGTGAAGTTGGAGTTCGATACGTTGCGGCGGCTGGCGGAGCACCCGAGGATTCTGGGTGTGAAGGATGCGACCGGGGACGTTGCTTCCGGATTCGTCAAGATGGCGGAAACCGGACTTGAGTATTATTCGGGCGACGACGGGCTTAACTTCGCATGGCTCGCCCACGGCGCATCCGGCGTCATCTCAGTGGCCGGTCATGTGATCGCCAGTCAGCTGCGCGCTCTGGTGAGCGAGGTTGACGCGGGTGATCTTCCCACCGCTCGTCAAGAAGCAGTCAAACAGCTGCCGGTTATCAACGCCATTATGGGTGGCGGCCAAGGCGCCGTGATGGCGAAGGAAGCACTCAAGCTGACCGGCGTGATCCCATCGGCCACTCTCCGCCTGCCGCTCGTGGGTGCCTCGAAGGCCCAGCTGGCAGAGCTTGCCGATACGCTCCGCCAGCAGGGATTGATGTAGCCCGAAACACCCATCTGGCGGGTTTCGTGGGAAATGTTCGTCCTCTAGGGCACAATGGGCCTCGTGAGGATAAAGAAGGCAGCTTCAAGAAAACAGACCACCGCGGATCAACGTGCACGTTTTTCGGCCAAACGTCTGCGGGACAGCAATTGCTCCAAACAGGCCGAGGAAGCTGCGCGCGCAGATACCAGCGGCAACGCTCCTGACACCGCGAGCTTCCCAGCTGATTTTGCAGACGCGCTTGCCGGTTCTGCACCGCGGGTTCATCATGGGGCTGACGGGAAACTGGACCGTGGTGATGTCATCGGCTCGTCCGGGCGTTGGCTTGCAGGCTGGTGCCTGCGCCTGCTTGTCATAGCCGCGGCAGCTTGGGTGCTGTGGAAGGGTGCGAGCATCATCTGGACGGGTATTCTCCCCGTCATTCTTGCCATCATTGTGTGCACCGTTTTGTGGCCGGTGGTTCATCGGTTCCTCATGTGGCACTTCCCGCCAGCGCTCGCCGTACTCACCACAATCATCGGGTTCTTTGCGCTGATCATCGGCATTTTCGTGGCGATCGCGCCGTCTGTGGCCTCCCAATCGCGGGAACTGTATGGCCAGGGTTTGGAAGGCATACAGCGAGTTCTCGATTGGATCGCCGGGCCTCCTCTGAACATCGAAACTACCCAGCTAGACACAGTTGTTGGTCAGGTTGTGGATTGGATTCAGGATCAGGCATCCACGATCACGCAAACGGCCATCTCGGGAGCAACGGCAGCTGGTTCCGCCGTTGTCACCTTCGTGATGGTGATCGTTTTGACGTTCTTCTTCCTCAAGGACGGCCGCCGGTTCCTCCCGTTGGTTCGCCGCGTGACCGGCCCCCGGGTTGGCTGGCATCTGACAGAGGCGGCAACCCGGTGCTGGAACACGCTTGGCGGGTTCATCCGCACGCAGGCGATCGTCAGCTTCATTGACGCGTTCTTCATTGGCTTGGGGCTGTGGGCGATGAGCGTTCCACTGGCCGGGCCGCTCGCGATCATCACATTCTTCGCTGGCTTCATCCCGATCGTGGGTGCGTTCACGGCTGGGGCTCTTGCCGTGTTGGTGGCGTTGGTTGCGAACAGCTTCACTACTGCCATCTTCGTTCTTATCCTCATCGTCGGTGTGCAGCAGCTCGAAGGCAATATCCTGCAGCCGGTTCTCCAATCGCGAGCGATGAAGATGCACGCCGCGGTGATCCTGCTATCTGTGACAGTTGGTGGCGGCGTGTTCGGCATCGTGGGCGCGTTCCTCGCAGTGCCGGCGGCCGCCATGGTCACGGAAGTGTTGCGCTACTTGGGCGATCTCACCGATATTAAGTCCGGTGAAAAGACAGTGGAGGAGATCGCGTTCGCCACCGATACGGCGGATGGGCCGCTCGCGTGACACAATGGGGGAGTGACTGACCATGTGATGCCCGCGCCCCCCACCGAAAACACCGTACGGATTGTTCCTCTTGGTGGCCTAGGCGAAGTAGGTAGAAACTGTAACGTCCTCGAGTATCGAGGAAAACTGGTTGTTGTTGATTGCGGCGTTCTTTTCCCTGAGGAAAGCCAACCGGGAGTTGATCTGATCCTCCCAGACATCGATTACCTGAAAAATCGGGTCAAGGACATTGAGGCGATTGTTCTCACCCACGGCCACGAGGACCATATCGGCGCCGTGCCCTATCTGCTTAAGCTGCGCCCGGATATCCCGGTCATCGGCTCGCAACTGACCATTGCCTTTATCGAGGCGAAGCTTCAGGAGCACCGCATTCGCGCGCACTCCCACGTTGTGGTTGAGGGCGATGTGGAGAAGGTGGGTCCCTTTGAGATGGAGTTCATTGCAGTGAACCATTCCATCCCGGACGCACTGGCCGTGTTTGTCAAGACAGCCGAAGGCAACATCCTCATCACCGGCGATTTCAAGATGGATCAGCTTCCACTTGATGGACGGTTGACCGATCTCCGCGCCTTCGCCAAGGCTGGCGAACAAGGTGTGGATCTGTTTATGTGCGATTCCACCAATGCGGAGGTCCCGGGCTTCGTCCGATCCGAATCGGAGATCGGCCCTGTTATTGACGATGTGTTCTCCCGGGCCACCGGGAAAATCGTAGTGGCCTCGTTCTCCTCTCACGTTCATCGCGTTCAGCAGGTACTCAATGCCGCGGCACGCCATGGCCGCAAGGTGGCGTTCGTGGGGCGCTCGATGGTGCGCAACATGGGCCTCGCTTCAGATCTCGGGTATCTGGAGGTCCCAGAAGGAGTGCTGCGAGATCTTGGGGACATGCGCGATCTGCCGGATAACAAGCGGGTCTACATGTCCACCGGATCTCAGGGCGAACCTATGGCCGTGTTGGCGCGCATCGCGAACAAGAGCCATCCGAAGATCAGCGTGGGCGGCGGAGATACCGTGTTATTTGCCTCCTCTCTCATCCCCGGAAACGAAAACTCTGTGTATCGGCTGATCAACGGCCTCATGAAGCTTGGTGCGCATGTCGTTCACCAGGGCAATGCCAAGGTGCACGTGTCCGGTCACGCGGCCCAAGGCGAACTGTTGTACTGCTACAACATTCTTGAGCCGGCGTTCGCCATGCCCATTCACGGCGAGGTTCGCCATCAGGTGGCCAACGGCGGCATTGCCGTGAAAACCGGCGTGCCACCCGAAAACGTCATTCTGGCGGAAAACGGCTCGGTCATCGATATGACTGACGGCGAGGTGTCGTTGGCTGGCTCGGTACCCTTCCATGAGATTTACGTGGATGGCTCCTCTGTTGGAGACATCACGGAAACGGAACTCAAGGATCGCCGCACACTTTCCGAGGAGGGCTTCATTGCCATCTTCGCTGTGGTGGATCAGAGCGCAGAGCAGATCGTGACGGGCCCGCACATTCAGGCCCGCGCCATGGCGGAGGATCAATCGGTCTTTGACGATATCCTGCCAGAGGTAACGGTCACGCTTCAGGAAGCACTCGAAAAGGGCACGGATACTTACGGGATGCAGCAGGCGATGCGCCGCATGATTGGCCGCTGGGCCTCGCGCAAGCTCCGCCGTTCACCCATGATTATTCCCACGGTTGTGACGGTCTAGCACCCGTGGCGGCGTGCCGAGGCATGTACGGGGGCGCGTGCGGCGCTAGGGTTTAGAGTGTGAGTCCACGAGTGCCTAGAGATGCTAATAAGAAGCAACCCGCCAGCAAAGCAAAGAACGCTGGCGGGAAGGCCTCTGCCAGCAAGCAAACTCCTGCGGGCAAGAAGCAGGAGAAGGACACAGAACCCAGAGAGCCCATGGGCCCCCTCAAGCGCGAGGGAATCTCCTTCGGGGTACTCGCACTGGCCATCATCGTGGCACTACGTGAATGGTTTGGTCTCTCTGGCGTTCTTGGCACAGGAATCCACTATGTGACGGCTGGGGCCGTGGGCGCCTTGTCCATCTTTGTCCCGATCCTCTTGATCGTTGTTGCCGTTCAGATCTTCCGAACGGTGCCCCGTCCCACCAATAAGAGGATTGCTATTGGCCTCGCGCTGATCGTGACGTCTGTTGACGGGATCTTGCACCTCATTTCCGCCCCGTCCAGCCCCGTCAATGATTTTGATGGCGTTCTTTCTGCCGGTGGCCTGCTCGGGTGGGCCGTTGGTGCATCGCTGCGCACTCTTCTTTCTCCATACGGGGCCTACCCGGTGCTCATTCTGGTTCTCCTGTTCGCGCTGCTGTACATGACCAATACGTCGGTGCATCAGCTCTGGCAGATGGTGCGATCGAAGTCCGGTGGAGGACAGGATGATCAGGAAAGCGAAGGCGAGGACGGTATAGCCAATCGCGGTTCATCCGCCACGCGTCCTTACGATGCGGCGCACGAGGTGGAAGCGGAAGATACCCCACGCCGCCAGCGCCTCCTGCCCCGGAAGAAGAAGCAGGAAGCACCGGAGGAGCCCCCGTCCGTCCCCGACGATGCCGCGGCCACCGCCGCGCTCGGGGCCTACCGTCACGATGACCAACCGAAGCCCCACAAGAAGTCCCGGCCCTCTAGCCCGGCACCCAGCCCCGAACCGATCGAGGGAACAGACGCGCCAGAAGGGCTCCCCGCTCCCGATACCACAACGGTGATACCCGGGGGCCAACAGTTGGCACTGGACCCCTCAGTGACATATTCGCTTCCCAGCCAAGAGCTTCTGAAGCATGGTGCGCCCCATGCTGAGCGCACGCAGGCCAATGACGAGGTGGTAGATCGCCTGACTCAGGTGTTCTCCGAATTCGGCATTGATGCCCGGATCGTTGGGTTCTCGCGTGGGCCAACGGTCACCCAATATGAGGTCGAGTTGGGCCCCGGTATCAAGGTGGAGCGTATTACGGCGCTCTCCAAGAACATCGCCTATGCGGTTGCCTCGCCGGATGTTCGCATTCTGTCACCGATTCCGGGTAAATCGGCGATCGGTATCGAGATTCCCAACACGGATCGCGAGACTGTGCTGCTCGGAGACGTCCTGCGTTCTCAGGTTGCTGCCCGCGCCACCCACCCACTGACGGTGGGAGTTGGCAAGAATGTGGAAGGCAAGTTCGTCATTGCCAACCTTGCCAAGATGCCCCACATGCTCGTGGCTGGTGCGACAGGGGCTGGAAAATCCTCGTTCATCAACTCCATGATCACCTCGATCATGATGCGCTCCACCCCTGATCAGGTTCGAATGATCCTCGTGGATCCCAAGCGCGTGGAACTGACAATCTACGCCGGCATTCCGCATCTGATCACGCCTATCATCACCAATCCGAAGAAGGCCGCAGAGGCTCTCGAATGGGTGGTCAAGGAAATGGACGCCCGCTATGACGATATGGCGGCCTACCACTTCAAGAACATCGACGATTTCAACGATGGCGTTCGCGCTGGCACCGTCACGCCCCTCAACCCGGAGCGTAAGCTCACCCCGTATCCCTATCTGCTGGTTGTGGTGGACGAGCTGGCGGACATGATGATGGTGGCCCCACGTGATGTTGAGGCCTCCATTCAGCGTATTACACAGCTTGCCCGCGCCGCCGGTATCCATCTGGTGTTGGCCACCCAGCGCCCGTCCGTGGATGTGGTGACTGGCCTCATCAAGGCGAACATTCCGTCGCGCTTGGCGTTCATGACGTCCTCACTGGCCGATTCGCGCACCATTTTGGATATGTCGGGGGCTGAGAAACTTATCGGTCAAGGTGACGCCCTCTTCATGCCAGCCGGTGCCTCCAAGCCCATCCGCCTGCAGGGTGCTTGGGTGGACGAGGAAGAGATCGAGCGCGTGGTGCGCGAGTGTAAGGGCCAACTCCAACCTCACTACCGCAACGATTTTGAGGAAGTACAGGAGCAGAAGAAGCAACGCGAGGAAATCGGTGACGATCTCGAGGTCCTTCTGCAGGCGGCAGAAATTGTTGTGACAACGCAGTTCGGTTCCACATCCATGCTCCAGCGCAAGCTTCGCATTGGATTCGCGAAGGCTGGACGCATGATGGATTTGCTGGAGCAGTATGAGATCGTGGGGCCATCCGAGGGATCGAAGGCTCGCGATGTTCTCGTATCGCCGGAGTATCTGGAGAACGCGCTAGCGATGCTACGTGGAGAACGCGATTCGATCTTTGATGAGGCCGAGGGAGCAGGCTCCGAACCGGAACCCGGTGCCACGGAGGTTATGACGAACCGGTACGATACTGATCCGTTAGCTCATTCGGCCCCGAGTCCGACCGCCGATTGGTACGAGGATGGCGACGACGACGGCGATGAGGACGCGTGGCAGCTCACCGGCCGCTAGATCCGTCGTCGTCCTCAACTCACTACTTGCGATACTGATCCACGAGGGTCCCCTCGGATACGGGCGGGTCAGTCCGCTGTTCGCCACTATCGGCCATCACCGGGTAGGTAGCGTCTGCTCGGGCGGCAATCTCGGACTGGTTGAGAGTCATCCCCGAATCCGTGTATCCCTCCTCAAGGGCGTGGAGCGGGTAGAGATAATAGCTTCGATCGTCCTGAGTGACAGCCGTCCACTCGAGGTTACTGACGCTCGCCGGGCCTTCGGGTGGAACGTCCACGGTGGCGGTAGTGATGAGCCCCGTGGTGACGGCGTATCCGTGATTATTGATCGTTTGTCCAGAGATCATGTTGCCCATGGACCACACAACCCACATTCCGTTGCCGTCAGGTCCGCCGTCAATCTCAGTGACAGGCTCTGGCACATGTGAGTGGTTGCCGAACACGAGGTCTACTTGCCCCGATTCTGCCAGTTGATCGGCGATCTCCGTTTGCTCCTCGATCGGCTCGCTGACGTACTCCGTGCCCCAGTGCATAGAGACCACAACAAGGTCCGCGCCGGCCTCCCGTGCCGCGGCGGCATCATCGATTAAGTCACCCACCGAACGCTGGCCCAGATCACCCACCACGTTCCAGGACCATTCGGCGCCCTGAGGCAACGGGATGCCGTTTGTCAAAGTGCTGGCGGACAGGTGGGCAATAGTGACATCGCGGCCGCCGGATTCGAGATCATAGTACTGAATCTGACCGGCTTCCTCTTCGGTGCGCGCTGTGCCATGATGGCCGAGCTCCGCCTCATCGAAGGTGTCAAGCGTGGACGTGACGCCATCGAAACCGCGGTCCATCGAGTGATTGGTGGCCAGAGAGCACCCGTCCCAACCCATGTCTTTGAGGGACGTGGCAATCTCGGGTGGCGCCCCGAACGCCGGGTAATTGGAGGGTTCCTGCCCGGGAGGAACAATGGGAACCTCCATGGAACACAACGCAAGATCGGCGCCCTCGATCCACGGGTTGATTTGTTCAAACAGAGGACCATAATCGAGGACCCCGCCAGATGCCTGCTGTGCAAAATGGTTGACGGACAGGTGGAGGAGGATATCTCCGCCTGAAACGATCGAAAGGGTAGAAGGGTCCGCCGTTGGGGTTGGCGTTGGGGTGGCCTCTGGCGCCGATTCGGAAGCGGTAGCCGATGACCCTTCTGAATCTCCGGGGGTAGATGGGGTGCAGGCCGCCAGCAGTGCGGCGGCCCCCAGAAGCGCTGTGAGTGAGAGACGGGTGGAGCGCACGGTTCCTCCTTGAATTGACTGATCGCGATTCTAGCCGATGGGGCGTGTGGACCGGCGGAACCGCCGGTGAGTGGGAAGGTATTTCGGGCGGGAGGATCCCGGCCTTCCCTGAGGCCCCGGCCGAACGCGGTAGGCTGGGAGAATGAGCAGTGAGCAGGGTGAGGCGAACGAGGTTCCCGTTATCAACATCGCGAATGCGCTGACGGTTCTCAGGTTGGTGCTAGTTCCGGTATTTGTTGTTGTGTACTGGACTGATACGCCGGGCAGAGCATGGGCCGCATGGGGGATCTTCGCGCTTGCGGCGTTGACGGACAAGCTGGATGGATACCTAGCGCGTAGCCGTGGCCTCATCACTGATTTCGGTAAGCTTGCCGATTCGATTGCTGACAAGTGCCTCATTGGGGCGGCACTCATCATGTTGTCTCTTCACGGGCACCTGTGGTGGTGGGTCACGGTAGTCATGATTGGACGCGAACTGGCCATCACGCTGATGCGCATGTACATGGTTCGCCAAGAAGTGATGGCCGCGGGGCGGGGCGGAAAGATCAAGATGTTCATGCAGTCCCTCGGCATTGGTGGGCTGGTGATCCCGTGGGCAAGCTTCCTGCCGGGCGCTCTGGCAACGGTGCTGATTTGGATCTGCTACGGACTGATCGCAATTGCTCTGTACTTCTCGATCTCCTCCGCTGTGGAATACGTCCGTGATGCGCGTCGGATCTCCGGGGAAGGACAATAGTGTGGTGGCTGATGGCGAAGAACTGCGCCGCACCGTGGAAGCGCTCAAAGCCCGTGGGCTTACGCTGTGCTGTGCCGAATCGTTGACTGGCGGGGCGTTGGCCAGCCGGATCGTCAACGTGCCCGGTGTGTCCGCCGTTTTTCGGGGAGCGGTGGTCAGTTACGCTACGGACGTGAAGGCGAGTGTTTTGGGAGTCTCTCAGAACCAGTTGGATGAGACGGGCCCGGTGGACGAAACGGTGGCGCGCCAGATGGCACGCGGGGCGTGCCGTGTTTTGGCGGCGGACGTTGGCGTGGCAACCACAGGAGTTGCGGGGCCTGGACCCGCGGATGGCCACCCTGCCGGCACCGTGTGGATCGCAATCTCCGGAGCGTTGGGGGAGCGCGCCGAGCTGCTGGCACTTGACGGCAGCCGAACAGAGATCAGGGAGGGCGCCGTTCAATGCGCCCTGGGCCTTGTGGCGCGTGCTCTCGATGATGTGGTTACGAACACAAAATCGAATCTTCTCCAAGAATGACGGGTTCTCTCAGCTTTCGTACAGAAATAGTTGGCATGGTGTACACCATGAAGCCGTATACTTGAGTGTGGATGGCTCAAGTTTGGTCAGTAGTTGAATATTTTGGGAATGATTTCCAAAACTGCTGCGTTGAGGAGAGTGATGAGCATGGATCTACGAACCGGCGTTAACCGGAAAGACCAAGGAACTGCACGCAAGATTGTGCGCGTGCCTGAACCCGCTCACGAGGAACAGGCGCTCCTGCGCCGAGAGCTCGGAGAGGTGCTGCGCGAGTACCGCCAGCGTCAGGGCCGCACACTCCGCGAGGTTTCCTCCGATGCTCGAGTCTCCCTCGGATATCTCTCCGAGGTGGAACGGGGTCAGAAGGAAGCTTCCTCTGAACTACTATCGTCAATCTGCACTGCACTTAACGTCCCTCTCAGCCACGTGCTCCGGCTTGTTGCTGATCGCATTGATTTCTCGCAGGGCCGCGTACCCCCGCACATGAGGGTCCCGGACTCCGTGCCGGAAGAACTGGTGCGCGCCGAGATGTCCAAGCTGCATCGGTGAGAGAGTCAGAGTTCTGGAGTGCGGTGGACTGGACGTTCCCGGATGGGCACGGCAGGAGCCTCACGCAGGATCTCGTGTTATCTGAGCTAGGGGATCGAAGTCCCCTTCAGGCAATTGACGATGGGACAAACCCGCAGAAGGTGTGGGAGGCGATGTGCCGATCGATGGATCTGCCTGAGCGCTACCAGTACATCCACCGGGTCAAGCCAGAAGAGCGTGACGATCTGGGACGGTAGCGGCGAGACAAAAGGTAACCGAAGGACAACTTAATACCGCGTGGTGGGGACCGGCCCGTATGGGTTGGTCCCCACCACCATGTCATGCCAGCGGCGTTGCCATCATGGTGTGGCACGGGTGCAGCGGACCTAGGAATTGCTTCCGGATCGTCATGATGGATGAGGTGCCCCTAGGCAGCGAATAGCCCCGTTTCACCGTGTGATCACAATTGTTGTGTTACTGTGGCGCACCGGCGCCGGTGTTGGACCCTCAGAGTCCACATGATGGAATATTCGGCGGATGAATTTTCCACGAGAATATCAGCGGATTGATTTCCTCCTGTTTCCCTTACGGGAGCCGGGCGAAACTCTCCCCTCCCAGTGCGCGGATCGGAGCTCTTTTTGGCGATTTTTCGCCGACTTGCATTTGACCGGGACTCGTTATCCCTGTTTGACTCAAAAGCGGACAGGAACACCAGAGAGTCAACTACGAAGGAGAATCTCCGTGCATGAACTGTTTATTGATGGGGAGTGGAAGGAAGCCAGCGACGGCAATCACCGCCGCATTAACTGCCCAGCAGATGGTGCTTTAGTAGCCGAAGTTTCAGAAGCTACGCCGGATGATGCAACCGCAGCGGTCCGTGCAGCACGGCGGGCATTCGATACGGGATTGTGGGCGCTCACCCCTGCAACAGACAGGGCCATGTTGCTCTCGCAGGTGGCAGACCGCCTTCAACAAGAAAAAGAAACTGTTGCGAGGCTGGAAGCCCTGGACACTGGGCGAATAATCGCTGAGACCAGAATAGACGTAGATGATGTGACCGCCGTGTTCCGCTACTACTCCACGTTGGCCGCTGCTGACGCCGGACGAATCGTGGATACCGGCATGCCCGACGTGGTGAGCAAAGTGGTATACGAGCCGATAGGCGTGTGTAGCCTCATCACGCCATGGAATTATCCGCTCCTGCAAACCTCGTGGAAAGTGGCGCCCGCCCTTGCCGCGGGCAATTCATTTGTTCTCAAGCCGAGCGAACTGACGCCTTCCACCGCCATTTGGCTGCTGGCAACACTTGAGGAACTCGGTTTGCCTGCAGGGGTGGGCAACCTGATTCTGGGCGCGGGTGGCCGTGTTGGCCCACCGCTGACGGAAAGCCCGGAGGTAGATCTGGTGTCCTTCACTGGCGGGTTGGTGACCGGCCGCAGTATTGCGGCATCGGCAGCCCCGACCGTCAAGAAGGTAGCACTCGAATTGGGAGGTAAGAACCCCAACGTAGTTTTTGCGGATGCAGATTTCGAAGCTGCTGTGGACGGCGCGATGAACGCCGTGTTCTACACGTCTGGTGAAGTGTGCTCTGCAGGTACCCGCCTCATCATTGAAGAATCGATTCATGATGAGTTCGTTGCCGAACTGGTCAAGCGAACCGAGGCCATCAAGATCGGTGGCCCGTTCGATGAGAACGCCGAAACCGGTCCGCTCATCAGTGCTGCCCACCGCGACAAGGTGGAAAAATATGTTGATGCTGGTATCGCCGAGGGCGCCAAGCTTCTGGTGGGCGGGCGACGCCCCGAGGGTGAAAAATACGCCAACGGATACTACTACCTCCCAACGATTCTCGATGGATGCAGCACTGAGATGTCATGCGTTCAGGATGAATCCTTCGGCCCCGTCATCACGGTGGAGACCTTTTCCGGGCACACCCGCGATGAGGCCGAATCGGAAGCCCTGCGTATAGCCAATGACACGGTCTACGGCTTGGCGGGCGCCGTGTGGAGCCAAGATGGTGGACGCGGCGAACGCGTAGCCGCGCGGCTACGCCACGGAACCATTTGGATTAATGATTTTGGCCCGTACGTTCCAGGTGCCGAATGGGGCGGGTTCAAGCAGAGCGGAGTTGGCCGCGAGTTGGGCCAACAGGGACTCGATGAATACCGCGAAACGAAACATATTTGGAGGAATACACGCCCTGCACCTACTCACTGGTTCGGTGCAGAAAACGAAGGAGGACAACTATGAAGAACTATGATTACGTGATCGTTGGAGGCGGCTCCGCTGGATCCGTGCTAGCCAACCGGCTCAGTACCGATCCTCATACCTCGGTGCTCGTTCTGGAAGCTGGTATGGATGACTTCCGGTTCAATCCGTTTATTCACATGCCTGCCGCACTGTCATTTCCCATGGGGAGCCCCATTGACTGGCAGTATGAATCCGAACCAGAGCCTTACATGAACGGACGCCGTGTTTCCCATGCTCGGGGCAAGGTACTTGGCGGTTCCTCCAGCATCAACGGCATGATCTTCCAGCGCGGCAACCCCATGGATTACGAGCGGTGGGGCGCCGATCCGGGAATGGAGAACTGGGATTACGCCCACTGCCTGCCCTACTTCAAGCGGATGGAAACCACCCGTGCAGGTGCCGATGCGTGGCGCGGTGGCTCCGGCCCACTGATCCTTGAGCGCGGACCGGCCGAGAATCCCCTGTTCGGTGCCTTCCTCGAAGCCACACAGCAGGCGGGATATCCTCCCACGGACGATGTGAACGGATACCGGCAAGAGGGGTTTGGCCCCTTTGACCGCAACGTGGCCAATTCACGCCGCTGGAGCGCCTCACGCGCCTACCTCCACCCCGCTCAGGGCCGGAAAAACCTCACCGTCCATACGCTGAGCATGGTGACGAAGCTACGCACCGCGGGAAACCGCGTGGTGGGTGTGGACTATGTTCGTGGCGGTCACCAGAAGAAATCGGTGAGTGCTGGCGAAGTCATTCTGGCCGGAGGTGCCTTCAACACGCCTCAGCTGCTGCAGCTCACCGGAATTGGCAACCCCGCGGACCTGTCTCCACTTGGAATCCAGACGATTTCTGATCTGCCCGGCGTTGGCGAGAATATGCAGGATCACCTTGAGGTGTACCTCCAGCACGAATCCAAGCAGCCCGTTTCGATCGGATCGTGGTACAAGCTCTATAACTACCCACGCATCGGCGCCGAGTGGCTCTTCCTTCGCAGTGGGGTTGGAGCCTCCAACCATTTCGAAGCAGGCGGGTTCATTCGCAGTAACGAACAGGTGGATTACCCGAACCTCATGTTCCACTTCCTTCCCATTGCCATTCGGTATGACGGCAAGCGTCCGGTTGTTGAGCATGGATATCAAGTCCATATCGGTCCGATGTACTCGGACGTGCGTGGATCCCTCAAGATCAAGTCAACGGATCCGACTGAGCACCCAGAGTTGCGCTTCAACTATCTCTCCACTGAGAACGATCGCCGCGAATGGGTGGAGATCGTTCGCAAGGCTCGCGAGATCCTCTCCCAGCCTGCCTTCTCCGCCTTCGATGCAGGAGAGATTTCTCCCGGGCCTCAGGTGGAGAGCGAAGAGGAGATCCTCGATTGGGTGTCCAGAGATGCTGAGACAGCCCTCCACCCATCGTGTACTGCCAAGATGGGAGTGGGCGAGGACGCCGTCGTCGACCCCAATTCAATGAAGGTATACGGGGTGGAAGGCCTACGTGCAGTAGACGCTTCTTCTATGCCCTACGTGACGAACGGGAACATCTACGCACCGGTGATGATGCTGGCCGAAAAGGCTGCGGACCTCATTGCGGGGAACACTCCTCTGGATCCCATCAATGTCCCGTTCTACAAGCACGGGACCGGCATGCCGCTATGGCCAGAAGGCGATCCGCGTAACAACGAAACTACCCCGGGCACAGTCCATCACTGAGATATAGGCCTATCGAGGCACCACCATGCCCCTACCGAGGAATAACCAAAGTATGAGCGAAAAGACCACCGAGGCATCGAAAGTACCCGAGGATAGCGAATCCTCACGTCCCATGAAGGAGATGCCGGCGCCGGTTAACTGGACGGTGTTCATAGGCGCCGCCATCGGTATTCTGGCCATCGCGTTGTGGGGCATTCTCGCTCCACGCAACGCGGAAAACGTTCTGAATACCGTCGTGGGATGGATCTCCGATGCATTCGGCTGGTTCTACATCCTCTTGGCGCTCATCGTGCTGATATTCGTCATTTATCTGGCGCTGTCACGGTTCGGAGATGTGAAGCTGGGGCCTTCGCACTCCGAACCTCAATTCGGTGGCTTCACGTGGGCATCCATGCTGTTTGCTGCGGGAATCGGCACAGATCTCATGTTCTTCGCGGTGGCCGAGCCGGTGACGCAATACCTGCACCCGCCCAGCGGCGAAGCCGAAACGGTGGACGCCGCCCGTGAGGCAACCGTGTGGACGCTGTTCCATTACGGAGTGTCCGGATGGGGCATGTACGCGCTCATGGGAATGGCGCTGGCGTACTTCGCCTATCGCATGAACCTCCCGCTGGCCGTTCGATCGGCACTGCGTCCCATCTTCGGGAAGAAGACGGAGGGGCGCTTGGGGGACTCGGTGGATCTGGCCGCCGTGCTAGGCACCGTGTTCGGTGTGGCAACATCGCTGGGAATCGGTGTGGTTCTCATTAACGTGGGGCTCAACGTGCTGTTCGATGTGCCGCGCAGCATCGGCGTGCAGATCGTCATTGTGGTTCTGGGCGTGGCAACGGCAACTCTCTCCGCAGTATCCGGCGTGGCCAAGGGGATTCGGCGCCTATCAGAACTCAACGTGCTCTTAGCCGTCGTGTTGGCTCTGTGGATCCTGATCACTGGGAAAACCCAGTACCTGCTTGAAGGCCTTGTGCTGAACCTTGGGGACTTTGTCCGGCTGTTCCCCGACATGATGCTCCAAACGTTCGCGTTTGAGGACACAGGGACCTGGATGAGTGACTGGACCTTGTTCTTCTGGGCATGGTGGATCGCGTGGGCGTCCTTCGTTGGACTATTCCTTGCGCGCATGTCCCGTGGGCGCACAATCCGGCAGTTCGTTGGCGGCACGCTCATCATCCCGCTGGTGTACATCCTCATGTGGATCTCGATCTACGGAAACGCTGCGCTTGATCTCATCCGTGGAGGAAACCGCGAATTCGGTGAGAATACCGTGCTGGACCCAGAAGGGGGGTTCTTCCGGCTGTTGCAGGAGTACCCTGCCTTCACGTTTGTTGCGGGCCTCGCCATTGTGACGGCGCTACTGTTCTACGTTACTTCCGCAGATTCGGCAGCGCTGGTCATGGCAAATCTGACATCCAAGCTTCCCACGCCTCAGCATGACGGGCGGCCCGCGCTGCGCATCTTCTGGGCAGCCACCACGGGGCTGTTAACCATCGCCATGCTTCTGGTTGGCGGCATCGGTGCATTACAAAGTGCCACCGTCATTATGGGGCTGCCCTTCGCGTTTGCCATGATTCTGGTGATGATCGGGTTGTATCGAGCGCTGCGAGTTGAGTCCTACCAGACTGAGGTGGAAAACGAGACGATGGCGCTTGCTCTGTCAGGGCGCGCCGAGCGCGTGGATGCTCGCACCTCCTCAGTCCAATGGAAGCGACGGCTCTCGCGCGCCCTCTCCTTCCCCGATGTTGCCGCAGCAAACAGGTATGAGCAGGAGACCCTTCTGCCCACGTTGCACGAGGTTGCTGACGAGATGTCCAAGAAGGGCGTTGACACGGCTGTTGTCAGTCTCACGGACGAAGAGGGCGAAGCGGGTGAAGACTACATTGAGTTGATCGCACAAGACGATGGCGATCAACCCTTCCGCTATCAAGTGTGGCGCCGTAGGGCTCCTATGCCCACCTTTGGCGGCGGGCGCGCCGTGAGCGGACACGAAGAGTATGTCCGGCTAGAGGTTTATCTTGGGGCGTCCGGCCGCGGCTACGACATTATGGGCTACACCTACGCCCAAATAGTTGACGATGTGCTGGATCAATACGAGCGGCATCTGGAGGTTCTGCGCAGGCAGGGCAAGGCGGCTGGAGACAACTAGAGGCTATTCGGTGGCGGTGCTGGTGCTGGCGGCGTAGCTTTCTGCGCGGTCAGCGACGGTGTTGGCGTAGCTGAGGGACTGATTGTAGGCAAGCACTGCGGTGTTCCACCCATCATCGGTGGTGAGATCGCCGCCCCGTTCACACAGGAGTACTCCAGCGCTCAGGGCAGCATCGTCGAACTGATGCGGATCGGCCTGTCCATCCCCGTTTCCGTCGCGTCCGTAAAAGGACCACGTCTCGGGTATAAATTGCATGGGGCCAACTGCCCGATCCCATTCGGTATCTCCATCGAATGCGCCACCGTCCGTATCGGGAATAGCCGCGACGCCTTCACCGCCGTCCAGCGGAACTCCCACAATAGCTGGGGAAACGGTGCCATCTGGCCCGATTGTTGCGCCTCCGTAGCCTCCGTGGCGAGACTCGGTAGCGCCGATTCCCGCCAGAGTGTTCCAGCCAATACCACACTCCGGCATCAACTCAGCCAGCTGGATCGAAGCGCTTGAATAGGCTTCGAGGGCGCGCTCTGGAATCCCCGTACGTTCGGCCGTTTGCTCCACCCATGCTGGGTTTTGGGGGTCGGGTATCTCTTGGCTGGGTGCGGCCGGACGAGTGAGTTCGCGCGGGCTTCCGGTTGAATTTGTGGGAACGCATCCCGCTAACAGGATTGCTGAGGCTAAGGCCAGCATTCTGAAGGGAGTGATCGCTCCTCGCCGTGAGACTGCGGTGGGTGCTTGGCCTCTCACTGCCAGTTGCCGAGGAACGATTGGATGGCGACGAACAGGAAGATGAGAGCACCGATAACCGCCAACGCCTTCTTCCACGTTTGCCACGTTCCATCAAGGTAGAAAGCAACGAGCGGGAGGTATATCGCCAGCTCCACGCCGCCAATTCCTAGGAGCACCTGCTGAGCGGAGTGCGCCGCACCTAGGATCCACAGGATGATGAGCGGAGCGAACGTCAACCCGATGACGATCCCACACGCAATGTCCAGCTTCTGGTGCTCACGCACCGTGTCGAGAGCCTCGAGGGCCTCCTGCGAATCCGCAGGTGCCGGACTCTCGCCTGTCGGTAGATCTTCGGATGTGGACATGATGGCCTCCTAGAGATAGTCCGTCGCTTCCACAGTTTACCGGCAGCGGGCGTGTCCTCCACCTCAGATGGGGACACGCCCAGCTCAAACTTTCTTCGAACGTCCGTTCGGGCGTACGCTGTTCCACAGATCGATGTGGTGGGCGCTCATCCACAGGGAGAAGAGCCGCCACACAATATGTCGGAGGTCGGGCATAGGATCTCGAGTGTCGCTCGGAGAGGGCGGCCATGTCAAAGACCTGTTCTGTCAATCTGCCGCACATGTGGCAACAAGATGAAGGATGAACGATATGGCAAGTAGGAACGCCACAAAATCCGAAAAGGTTTCGCAGGCTACGTCAGATAATCGCGAGAGGGCACTCGATACGGCGCTATCTCAGATTGATCGCCAGTTCGGTAAGGGCTCAGTGATGCGCTTGGGTGATAAGCCCGTCACTCGCGTAGAAGTCATTCCCACGGGATCTGTGGCTCTGGATGTTGCACTGGGAATTGGTGGGTTGCCACGCGGGCGCGTTGTTGAGGTCTACGGGCCCGAATCGTCCGGTAAGACAACAGTCGCGCTTCACTGTGTTGCCAACGCGCAGAAGAACGGCGGGATCGCGGGCTTCATTGATGCCGAACACGCGCTAGATCCTGAGTATGCACGCAAGTTGGGCGTGGATACGGATTCACTCATTGTTTCCCAGCCAGATACTGGCGAACAGGCACTCGAGATTGCCGATATGCTCATTCGCTCCGGCGCACTTGACGTTATCGTGGTTGATTCCGTGGCTGCGCTTGTCCCGAAGGCGGAAATCGAAGGCGAAATGGGTGACTCACATGTGGGGCTTCAGGCACGCTTGATGAGCCAGGCACTGCGTAAGATCACGGGCGCCCTTTCGGCATCGGGAACCACGGCGATCTTCATCAATCAGCTGCGTGAAAAGATCGGTGTATTCTTCGGAAGCCCCGAAACCACAACGGGTGGTAAGGCGCTGAAGTTCTACGCCTCAATTCGCCTTGACGTCCGCCGCATCGAAACCCTCAAAGAGGGCAACGAACCCGTGGGCAACCGCACGCGCGTCAAGATCGTCAAGAACAAGATGGCCCCGCCTTTCAAGCAGGCTGAATTTGACATGATGTATGGGCAGGGGATCTCCCGTGAGGGCGGGATCATTGACATGGGCGTGGAGCTTGGCCTCATTCGTAAGTCTGGTGCGTGGTACACCTACGAAGGCGATCAGCTTGGCCAAGGTAAGGAAAAGGTCCGCCAGTTCCTGAAGGACAACCCGGAGATGGCAGATGAGATCGAAGAGAAGATCTTGGTGCAGATGGGTATCCGGCAAGATCCGAATGCTGAATCGGTAGGGGATTCCGCCGCCAGTGAGGATGTTGATTTCTAATGCCCCGCAGGCGAAAGCCTGACGTCCAGGAGCTTAGCCGTGAGGAGCAGTCCCAGCTGGCCCGTGACATTGTCACGCGCCAGCTGGCGATGATGGATCGTTCGCGTGTCCAGCTGGAACGAACGCTGGCGCGCAAAGAGATTCCGGCGGACGTGGGTGAGGAAGTGCTGGCGCGCTACGAGGAACTGGGGCTAATCGATGATCGGCACTTCGCGGAAGTGTTGACACGCACCCGGTTCGCGGAGAAGGGTGCATCCCGGCGCGCCATCGCAGCCGAACTTGAGCAAAAGGGTGTTGAGCGGAGCATCATCGAACAGGCAGCTGAACAAATTGATTCGGATGCTGAGTTTGAAGCGGCTGTTGATTTGGCCTCAAAAAAGCTGCGCATCGCCGGCGGGAAGCCAGAGACGCTCTACCAGAGGACGTACGCAATGCTGGCACGCCGCGGATTTAGCTCAGGTATGTGCAGTTCGGCGTTGCGAACAGCCCGGGAGCGGCTGGATAGTGAGCAGGATCAGGAAAACTGGGGGTAATTGCTGGGTGCTGCTGGATTAGACTAGAACGCGATGTCTGAACTACCACGCACGTATGCCATCCGCACGCTCGGATGCCAAATGAACGTCCACGATTCCGAGCGCCTTGCCGGCCTTATGCAGGAGGCCGGCTACGTCCCGGTTGCACAGGTGCCGCACAAGGCCGCCCGAGCGACCGAGGCGGGCGATCAAGGTGCGGATGTTGTGATCCTCAACACCTGCTCGGTCCGTGAAAACGCTTCTAACCGCCTGTTCGGCAACCTCGGCCAACTCGCATCGGTTAAGCGCGAGCGTCCCGGCATGCAAATTGCCGTGGGAGGGTGCTTGGCTCAACAGATGCGCGAGGGCATCGTGGATCGGGCGCCGTGGGTAGATGCCGTGTTGGGCACACACAATCTGGACGTTCTGCCTGCTCTGCTGGAGCGCGCCCGCCACAATCATGAGGCGGCCGTGGAGATTGAGGAATCGCTCAAGGTATTTCCCTCAACTCTGCCCACCAAACGCGAGTCTGCATACGCCGGCTGGGTGTCCATTTCCGTGGGATGCAATAACACGTGCACGTTCTGCATCGTTCCTCACCTGAGGGGCAAGGAACGCGACCGCCGCCCGGGCGATGTCCTGAGTGAGGTCGAGGCGCTGGTTGCGCAGGGCGCCATCGAAGTGACCCTGCTGGGCCAAAACGTCAACTCCTACGGCGTGGGTTTTGGCGATCGGCAAGCTTTCAGCAAGCTGCTGCGTGCATGCGGTCAGATTGACGGGCTCGAGAGGGTGCGCTTTACCTCCCCTCACCCCGCCGCGTTCACAGACGACGTCATCGAGGCGATGGCGGAAACACCGAACGTTATGCCGTCTTTGCATATGCCGATGCAATCGGGTTCGGATCGAATCCTGCGCGCGATGCGGCGCTCATATCGTTCGAAGAAGTTCTTGGGGATCATCGATCGGGTGCGTGAACTTATCCCCGACGCGGCTATCACCACGGATATCATCGTTGGCTTCCCCGGGGAAACCGAAGAGGATTTTCAGGCAACCTTGGATGTGGTGGAGAAGTCCCGCTTTTCCGACGCCTTTACCTTCATCTACTCGCCCCGCCCCGGCACCCCCGCGGCGGACATGGACGAGCAGGTGCCAGCCGATGTGGTCAAGGAACGCTACAACCGCCTGCTCGCCTTACAGAAGCGTATTGCGGAGGAAGAGAACGTGGCGCGCGTAGGCCGCGAGGTCGAGGTGCTTGTTTCTTCCGGCGAGGGCCGCAAGGATGCCCAAACCCACCGCGTCTCGGGGCGAGGGGCTGACAACCGGCTGGTTCACGTTGCCCTGCCCGAGGGGCTGAGCGAATCCGAACGGCCACGCCCCGGCGATATGGTGCGGGCGGTGGTCACACACGGCGCTCCCCATCATTTGGTTGCCGATTCAGCGCTTGACGGTGGCCCGTTTGAGATCCGCCGTACCCGGGCCGGCGATGCGTGGGCGGCGCGCGAGCGCAGGGCCGCCGAACTTCAGGCGGAGGCCGAAGGCAAGGTACCCGTGTCCATCGGTATGCCGAAGCTTCGTGTTGGAGTTTAAGGCAACCCCGTGATCATCACGATCGTTGGGCCCACGGCGAGCGGAAAGACGGCCCTGTCTATCGAGGTAGCCGAGGCCCTCGGTGGCCCCGATGCTGTTGAAATCATCTCAGCCGATGCCATGCAGCGCTACCGTGGCATGGACATCGGGACGGCGAAGATCACCGCCACAGAGCGCCACGGCATCAGGCACCACCAGCTGGATGTTTTGGACCTTTCCGCTGAAGCGAGTGTGGCTGCCTACCAGCGCGATGCCCGCCAAGATCTTGAGTCAATCCAGAGCGGCGGCAAGATTCCGATGATCGTGGGTGGGTCCGGCCTGTACGTCTCCGCCCTGCTGGATGAGCTCGAGTTTCCCGGGCACGATGCCGCGATTCGGGCGCAGCTGGAAGAAGAAGCGGCAGCAGGTGGCTTTGATCAGCTACTCGCCGAATTGGAGGAGAGGGATCCTCAGTCCCGCCGCACCATAGATCCTCGTAATCAGCGCCGTATCATCCGCGCGCTGGAGGTGATCCGCCTGACCGGCGAACCCTTTACTCCCAAGTTCCCGCGGCACACCAGCCACTACGAGGGGTTGGCCACCTTCGCCGTTACGCGCGAGATGCCACTGCTCGAAGAATCGATCACGGCACGTACGGCGGGGATGTTCGAACAGGGTTTGATTGAAGAGACCCGCACACTACTCGGTCGGGGCCTACGCGAAGCTCCCACCGCCTCACGCGCCACGGGTTACGCGGAAGCCATCGCTGTGATCGATGGACGGATGAGTGAGGACGAAGCGGCCGATTCGATTTCATTCGCCACGCGACGGCTGGCCAAGAAGCAGGGGACGTGGTTCCGTGCAGACCCCCGGCTGACATGGCTGGATCTATCCGGTGGTGACATCAACGCCGCAGCTGCCCAGATCGTCCGGTCGGTACGGAGCTAGCGACCTGTTGTAGAGTGGCGCCTGTGATACCGGCGAACACAACTTTGACCAAGGGCCACGGGGCGGGCAACGATTTCATCATGGTGCCCGATCCAGAGGGGGCCTTGGAAATCAGCGCGGCGGACGTTGCCGCGCTGTGCAACCGCCACACCGGCATTGGGGCGGATGGGCTGATCCGCGTGGTCAGGAGCGCAGCTAGCGGGGCCATGGAGGCTCGCGGCGATGCCCCCGAGTGGTTCATGGACTACAGAAACGCGGACGGCTCGATTGCCGAGATGTGTGGTAACGGAGTGCGCGTGTTTGCCCACTATCTTGCCACCCACGGCCTCGCTTCGCTGGGCCTCGGTGAGCACCTGACGGTGGCCACACGGGGCGGGGACAAGACGGTCACTCGGGAGTCGGAATCAATCTACACGGTGGACATGGGGGAGTACGGGCTTCCCTTCGGGGCAGGCGGGGCGGACACCCGCGTCACGGTCCCGGGCCTGGGCCCGCGCCCCGCGCTGAGCGTCACGATGCCCAATCCGCACACCGTCGTGATTCTGGACAGTATGGCTGAGCTTGATGCCGCCCAGCTTGACCGCCAGCCCGGCTATGACCCGGTGCCTCGTGAGGGAACAAACCTCGAACTGGTGGTACGCCAGCCTGATCGCGCCCAGATGCGCGTTCTGGAACGGGGCGTGGGGGAAACACTCGCCTGTGGCACCGGAACCTGCGCCGTGGCTGTTGCTCTGCTCCTTGCCGCCGGCACCACCGAGGGCACCGTCCCGATTCATTCTCCCGGAGGGGATCTTTCGGTGCGGATCGAAGCTGGCCACGCGCACCTGACCGGGCCTGCACAGCTCGTTGCAGAAATAGCCCTGCGCTAGAAACCTACTGGGCCACCCGCGTGGCGGCGAGGATCCTGTATCCCTTGGCCGAGGCGATTTTGTTGCAGCCGTATCCTTGGCCTTGGAGCCAGCGCTGGAGGGAATCTGCCCCGAGGTTCTTTTGCACCACGAGGTAGGCGATCCCTTCCGGGGCCAGCCTGTCCAGCCATGTGGTGAGCAATTCGTGAAGAGCTTCCTTGCCGATGCGCACGGGCGGGTTGGACCAGATAAGGGAGATGCCCCGCCCATCCAGCGCGTTTTCTGCCTCGGCGGGGGAGAGAACCGTCCCGGTGAGGGAGGAACGTTCGAGATTCTTTCGGGTCAGGTCGCGGGCGCGTTCGTTCACGTCTACGCCCCATACCTCGCCCGCTCCGGCCTCGCGTGCTAGAGCGAGAGTGATCGGCCCCCATCCGCATCCGATATCCACGGCCAGCTGTCCGGCGGAGAGTACGGGTTCGGGAACCTTGTCCAGCAGCACAGCGGTGCCTTTATCAACCTTGTCGTGGGCGAAAACGCCGCTGTGGGTGAGGACCGAGTATTCACGCCCGCGCAAGTGGACGGTGCGTTCGATATCGGCGCCGGGGGCGGAGGGGGATTCGGAAAAATAGTGCTCGTTGGTCACCGTGTAAGGATACCGCGAGATCGTGGGTGGGTACGGCTGGGAGCGGAATCTCAGCCCCGTGTGCCCACGGCGGGGCCAAAGCGTGCAAAAATGGGGGTGCAAACCATGGGGCAAGGAGCTTATGAGCCAATCACATAACGAGCCGTCAGTGCACGGAGACGTCGATGACATTCGGTCCGGGCGTGGCACCGCCCTGCAGGCAGATCCCGCCTACCTTGGCGACTGGGCCGGAGACGGCTTGGAACGCGATGAACGCACTGCGCTTCGCCGGGTAGAGAGTCTCGATGCTGGCATTGAACGCGAAGAGGGCGTTGATATTGAGTACCGCCAAGTGCGCTTGGAACGCGTGGTACTCGTTGGCCTGTGGAACGGCGGCACCGAAGAGGCGGCCGAGGATTCCCTACGCGAGCTTGCCGCACTGGCCGAAACCGCAGGATCCGTTGTACTTGATGGCATCATTCAGCGCCGCGATACACCTGACCCCAGCACGTATCTGGGCAAGGGGAAGGCGCACGAGCTGGCCGAGATGGTGGCATCGCTATCCGCCGATACGGTGATTGTTGATTCAGAGCTTGCACCATCCCAGCGGCGCGCGCTGGAGGACGTGGTGGATGTGAAAGTCATCGACCGCACGGCGCTCATTCTGGACATCTTTGCTCGGCACGCAAAGTCGCGCGAAGGAAAGGCACAGGTGGAGCTGGCCCAGCTCGAATACCTACTTCCCCGGCTGCGCGGCTGGGGCGATTCGATGTCTCGCCAGGCCGGTGGCCGGGTTGCCGGGGGCGCCGGAATCGGCTCGCGAGGCCCTGGCGAAACCCAGATCGAACTTGATAGGCGCCGTATTCGTACACGGATGGCTAAGCTTCGCCGCGACATCTCCAAGATGAGTCCGGCGCGCGAGCAGCAACGATCTGAGCGAAGGGGGAACCGCGTGCCCTCTGTCGCCGTCGTCGGCTATACGAACGCGGGGAAATCTTCTCTATTGAACAAACTGACCGGGGCGGGCGTTCTGGTGGAAAACGCTCTCTTCGCAACTCTGGACCCCACGGTCCGGCGTGCGGAAACGCGCGACGGGCGCGAATATACGATGTCGGATACGGTGGGGTTCGTCCGTCAACTTCCCACTCAATTGGTTGAGGCCTTCCGCTCCACGTTAGAGGAGGCGGGGGAGGCCGATGTTCTCCTGCATGTGGTGGATGCCTCCCACCATGATCCAGTGGGACAGGTGAGCGCCGTTCACGAGGTTCTTCGTGACGTCCCCGGTGCTCAGAAGGCTCGGGAGATCATCGTGTTGTCCAAGGCGGATCTGGCCGATCCGGTGGATATCGCGGCGCTGCGCTCGCGGTACCCCGGAAGCGTGGCGGTTTCGTGCCTGACCGGCGAGGGTCTTGATGAACTCACGGACGTCATTGACGAGGCCCTGCCGCGCCCCACGATCGAAATCAGCACCGTTGTTCCCTATGCAGATGGATCGCTTCTCTCGCGGATTCATGACTCGGGCCAGTTGATCGAGCCCGTTCAGTATCGCGAATCGGGTACGTGGGTGCACGCTCTAGTCTCTCAGGAACTCGCCGCTGCTCTGGACGAATCCGCCGCCTCTGCACCATCGCCGGAACCTCTCAGTGAGGCAGAGGAGCAGTGACGAAGAAGGTTGGGCAGATCCTCGACGCCGTTGTGGAGGGTCTGGGTGGCTCGCGCCGTGAAGGCCAGGCCACAATGGCCGAGCGAGTGACCGAAGCGTTGGAAAGTGATGGTCACCTGCTCGTGCAGGCCGGAACCGGTACTGGTAAATCGATCGGCTACCTCGCGCCTGCGATGTACTGGGCCGTGACCTCGGACCATCCCGTCATTATCTCCACGGCTACGCTCGCGCTTCAGCGCCAAATCCTCCTTCAGGATTCGCCGCGAGTAGCCAAAGCGGTGACTGCCACCACGGGTAAAACGCCCAAGGTGGCCTTGCTCAAGGGGTGGAACAACTACGTCTGCCTGCGTAAGGCAACGGGAGGTTATCCGGAAGAAGACGCGCTCATATCGCGGGCGGTGGGCGAATACGGGGCAACGGCAACTGGTGAAGAGGTCACGCGGCTGCGCGAATGGGCGATGTCCACCGATACGGGTGACCGCGACGATCTTGTCCCCGGGGTGAGCGATCGGGCGTGGCGGCAGGTTTCCCTCAGCAAACCCGAATGCATCGGCAACAAGTGCCCACTGCGCGATTCGTGCTTTCCCCTGCTTGCGCGTGGGGTTGCCGAAGATGCCGATGTGGTGATCACCAATCACTCGATGCTCGGCATCCAAAGCGCGGGAACGCCGGTGCTGCCGGAAGCGGGTGCCTATGTTGTTGACGAGGCGCACGATCTTGTTGACCGTGTCACCAGCCAGCTCACGTCCTCCATATCGGCACCCGAGGTGGCGGGGCTTGCGCGCCTGCTGCGCCGGGAGAAGATATTGGCCACCGATCTGGAAGCGGCAGGCCAAGCGGTGGGTGATGCTCTGGACGGCATGAGTGACGGCAGAGTCACCACAATGCCGAACGCCTTAGCCGATGCACTCCTCACGCTGCTCGGGGAACTCCAGCAGGCAAACTCCGATGTGGCCGACCTCCCGGGCAAGGATGAATCTGATGCTGCGGCCAAGAGCGTGGCGCGCGGGCGGGTTCAGGGGCTGGCGGATGTGGTGGAGCGGCTGCTCTCCGATGAACGCTCAAGCGGGAAACTCGTCACGTGGGTCCAACGGGATATGGATGACCGTCCCTCCCTGCACGTGGCGCCGCTGGATGTTTCCACCTCGCTCGCGGACCACCTGTTCGAAGCCAAGCCAGCGGTGCTGACCTCCGCCACACTGGAGCTCGGTGGTTCCTTCCAACATGTGGCCACCGAGGTAGGTTTCACCTACCCGAGTCAGGGCCCGTGGGATGGGGTGGATGTGGGCTCACCGTTCGACTACACGAAGCAGGGAATCTTGTATGTAGCCGAGCACCTGCCCACACCGGGACGCGATGGCTACGGGGAAGAGCAACTGCGCGAGATCACCGAATTGATTGAGGCAAGCGGCGGCGGAGCGCTGTGCCTGTTCACCTCGCGCCGCGGGGCCGAACGAGCTGCTGAATACGTGCGCGAACATGGACAAACTCCTGTGCTCGTTCAGGGAGAGGACCAGCTGCCCACCCTCGTGCGGGAGTTCAGCGAGAACGATGAGGTGTCCCTCTTTGGGACGCTGTCCCTGTGGCAGGGCGTGGACGTTCCGGGGCGGACGTGCCGGCTGGTCATCATTGACCGTATTCCCTTCCCACGGCCGGACGAGCCTCTCTCGCAGGCTCGCACTCAGGCTGTCAGCGCGAGCGGGGGTAACGGCTTCATGCAGGTGGCTGCTGCTCACGCGGCGCTTCTGCTGGCGCAGGGTGCGGGAAGGCTCGTGCGGCGCACAGACGATAAGGGGGTTGTGGCGATCTTGGATCCTCGGCTGCGTACTGCCCGATATGCCGGATTCCTCCTCTCCTCGCTTCCGCCCATGTGGCGCACAACGGACGCCACGGTGGTGCGAGAAGTGCTTGCCCGGCTGCGTTGAGTGTTGGTAGATGTGAGTTTTCGTTTTAGGGCGGCGAGTTACTCAACAAGTCCGTAAACTAGGGGTCGTGGCAGAACTGCTGCCCCTAATGTGTGAGGAGTTGCTGTGACAAGCACACCTGAAGTCCAATCAGTTGTTGATCCCCAACCGCCCGCCGCTACAGCACCAGATAAAGGCTCAAAACTCGCCGTCATCGGAGCCGGAGCCGTGGGCTCCGCATGCGTATACGCTTCCATGATCAAGGGAGTTGCACGCGAATACGCTCTGTATGACATTGCCGAAACGAAGGTCAAGGCTGAAGCTTTGGACATCGCTCAGGGATCCCAGTTTGCCCCGGTGGCAACGGTTGAAGGGTCCTCTGACATGGCGGTCATTAAGGACGCAGACGTTGTGGTGATCACCGCCGGAGCCAAGCAGAAGCCCGGACAATCACGGCTGGACCTCGCCGGGGCCACGATCAACATCATGAAGGATGTGATCCCTAAGGCGGTGGAGCAGGCACCGAACGCCGTGTTCCTTATGGTGGCTAATCCAGTCGATGTTGTCACGTACGCGGGGCTCAAGATTTCTGGAATGAGCCCCAATCAGTTCTTCGGTTCGGGCACCGTGCTGGATTCATCGCGGCTGCGCTACCTCATCGCTCAGCACTGCGGCGTATCCGCCCAGACTGTCCACGCGTACATTGCCGGTGAACACGGCGATTCGGAAATTCCCCTGTGGTCCTCGGCCACCATCGGTGCCGTTCCACTTCTTCAGTGGGGCGAAACGGTTGATGGAGAGCGCTTGGACGAGGGACTGCGCGAATCGATCCACCACGAGGTGGTCAACTCCGCCTACTCGATTATTGAAGGCAAGGGCGCCACAAACTACGCGATCGGTCTATCCGTTGCGCAGATTGCTGGAACTATTCTTCGCGACGAGCGGCGAATCCTTCCGGTATCCACCCTGCTGGATGATTGGATGGGAATCTCGGACGTCTGCATGTCCGTCCCCACCATCGTTGGACGCGCAGGTGTTGGCCGGCGCTTAGTTCCCGTTGTCACGCCTGATGAGTACAGGGGCCTTCGCGCCTCTGCCGATTCCATCCGTCAGGTCGCGGCGAAGTTTGGGGTCTAAAGTCAAGCAAGAGGCATAACGTCAAAGGCGGGAGCAGCTCAATGGCTGTTCCCGCCTTTACTGGTTCCAGTACTCACCCCGTCACTACAGCGAGCGAAGAACCGTCACTACCCGCCCTAAAATATCGGCGTCATCTGCCGGGATTGGGGAGAATGCAGCGTTCCTCGGCAACAGAGTCACGTGCTTGTTGGAGCGCTGGAGGACTTTGACGGTTGCCTCACCTTCCAGCATGGCCGCAACGATCTCCCCATTTTCTGCTGTTGGCTGGCGCCGGACAATCACCCAATCACCATCGCAAATGGCAGCGTCAATCATCGAATCGCCACTCACCTTCAGGGCGAAGAGCTCACCATTTCCCGTCAGTTGTCGAGGCAGAGGGAAAACGTCCTCCACGTGCTGTTCAGCCAAGATGGGTTGGCCGGCGGCGATGCGCCCAACAACCGGCACGTTAGTGGGCGAGGAAACGGAAAACGAATCATCGCCGGATTCAAAGGTTGGCGATGATTCGGTGCGTGGCGCAGCGCGCCGCGGACGCAACTGGACGGTAGGTGCCTGCTCCTGCGTGCCGTAGGCCAAGCCTTCGTCAGTGAGTTCCATGGTCCGGGGGCGGCGCGTATCACGCTGCAAAAAGCCCTTATCCGCGAGGATATCCAACTGATACTTGACCGAGGATGTCGAGGACAGGCCAACTTCTTGCCCAATCTCCCGAATGGTGGGCGCGTAGTGATTCCGCAGCGTGTGGTCACGAATGCACGCTAGGACGGCAGCCTGGCGTTTGGTGAGTTTTTCCTCAGCCATGGGTGTGGGTCCTTTCTGGATCCAAAAGGTGTGGGAGCCCTCTGTTTGACTTCATTTACAGGATACCTGCTAGGCAGGCGCCGGCCAAACACTTGTTCTACCGCGTGTCGAACAAACCTTCTAGACAAGGTCGCGCCAACCCTGTAGGCTACAAACAGATGTTCGACGAACCTTAGTTCGAAGGAGTAATTATGAGTGTTCAACCGCTTGTTGCCGCAGATTCGCCGGTTGCTGCCCCGCGCAGAACACTGCGCGTTGTACCGGAAGCTGGTCGCCAGCGCGCCACAATCGATCGTTCTGCAGAACCCATGATCGATGGCAGCCACAGCGAGGCTGGCACACTCCGTCTGGTCCGTATGGGGGAGCGCAGGAAGCCCATCGCTCCGCGGACAGTTTCAGTTCACCCAGATTCGGCTAGGCCCATGGCAGCCCATCGGACGGCTTCAGTTCAGCGAACCGGGTTCGATATCGCGTTCAACGTGGCGGCGGTGGCAGTCATTGCTCTCGCCCTGCTGGTACTCGGGATCGTGTTGGCGATCGTCTCAAGCCCTGAGGTGGGCGCCGTCGCGTCCGCGCAGGTTCACGCATCGCTCCCTGAGATAATCGGCAGTGCCAACCCTTTGGGGTAGGAATCGGTTGCACGCGGTGTCTTGTTCTCCTATGACGTAGGAGCGCGTTGTAGTTGCTAGAATTTGCGCATGCATTGTCCGTTTTGCCGGCATCCCGATTCGCGCGTCATCGATTCACGTACAACTGATGACGGTCAAGCGATTAGGCGTAGGCGCGAGTGTCCGAACTGTAAGCGGCGTTTCTCCACGATGGAAACAGCAAGCCTGATCGTACTGAAGCGCTCGGGCTCCTCTGAGCCGTTTTCACGCGAGAAGATTATCTCTGGAGTTGGAAAGGCATGTCAGGGCCGTCCAGTCGGAGAAGACGATCTAGCGCTTCTGGCTCAGCAGGTTGAGGAAAAGGTGCGCGCCTCCGGAAGCTCACAGATCGACGCCCATGAGATCGGCCTAGCGATTCTGGAACCGCTGCGCGAACTGGACGATATCGCCTACCTGCGCTTTGCCTCCGTGTACTCGAGCTTCCAAACTCTCAATGATTTTGAACAGGCCATCGCCGATCTGCGCAACCATCAAGCAGACAAGGCATCTGACGGTCCAGCGGGCAGTGGCAGCTAGCTCTGTGGGGATTGATCAGGCGTATCGCCGGCGCCGCCATCGTTCTGCTGCTTGCCCCACTTACTGAGCCAAGCCGAGAAGGCTTCCTTGGAGATTCCTTGGCGGTGTAGCTGATCAGAAAGATCCTCGCGGCCCTTATCGCCGTTATCGCTGTCCATATACTTTTCTTGAAGTCCTTCGATGGATTCTCCAAGCGAGCCCAGCCATTCCTGAAGCTGCTCTCTGGTGGCGTTGTACTGCTCAGACAGGACTGCCGTCAGGTTCTCCATAGCTGCACTGGCCGCGCCGGTTGCCTCCGAGGCCTTGGCGCGCCACTGGCCGGCGCTCAGCTCGAAATCGTCAAGCTGTTCTTTGATCGAGCGGCGCATCACCTTGCCCAGTTGGGAGCGCGGGAGATCCTCCACCACGGCGATGGATCGAGGAATCGCATAGTGGGAGAGCTTGTCATAGGCCCACCTGCGCACCATATCCAGATCTACCGTGGTGTCGGGTTCAAGAACGAGGGCCGCCACAACGGATTCGCCGCGATTGTCATCTGGCATTCCGATCACTGCGACATCGCGAATGCCGGGCATAGCGCGCAGAACATCTTCGACCTGTGTGGGATACACGTTGAAGCCACCTTGGATGATCATTTCCTTGGCGCGATCTGCCATGACGATGAACCCATCCTCCCACCGGCCCAGATCGCCAGTGCGCAACCAGCCGTCATAGAACGCGGCGGCCGATTCGTCCGGCTCGCCCAGATAGCCGTGGAAAACCTGCGGGCCACGCACCAAGATTTCCCCTACATCATCGGCGTCGCGGGACAGATCCTCCGGATCGGCGATACGAACTTCTGTTGACGGGAAGGGAACGCCCAGTGTTGAGGGACGCCGCTCGGATGACACGGGGGAGCCTGCGATGATTGGGCTGGCTTCTGACATGCCGTAGCCCTCGATGATGAGGCCACCGGAGGCTTCCTCCCACTGGGCAGCAAGTTCAGGGGAAAGGGCCATCGCTCCGGAGAAGCTCCATCGGATGGAGGTGAGATCTGCGGATGCCTCCGATTGTGCGGCTTGAAGGACGCGTGCATACATGGGCGCTACGCCGGGGAACAGAGTGATGGGGCGGCGCTTCTGAGCTGCCAAGAAGGCGGGCACATCGAAGTTCGGCAGAATGACCAGTGTGGCGGCCTGCGCCACACCAATGCCAAGGATGGTTTGGAGCCCGAAGGCGTGGAAGAAGGGAAGCACTCCGGCGAAGGTTTCCTGGCCTGGCTGGATGCCGTTGACCCACAGGGTTGTCTGGGACACGTTCGCGGCAATGTTGTGGTGGGTAAGCTGTACGGCCTTCGGTATCCCGGTGGTGCCGCCCGTGTGGATCAGTACGGCAACCTCATCCAGCGAGGGCGCCTCAATCTGAGTTTCTCGTGGAAGCAGGGGAGTCTTTTCCATGATGCGATCAAAAGACAGAATCCCGCTGGGCACTTTTCCGCGCAGCCGGGCCTTTTGCTCCTTCGCAGCCTTCACTGGAAGCTTGAGGAGCATGCGGGACGTCCACGGCAGAGCGGAAGACATATCCACGGAGAGGTAGGTCCTGCCGCGGAAATCGCCATCCTCCGTCAAGCGTTCGAGCGTCTGCTCCCACGCGATCACCACGGTGGCCCCGTGGCGCTCCAGCTGCTCGTGGAGTTCGCCGGTGGGAGCGAGCGGATTGTGTTCGGCCACCGTTGCACCCAAGGAAAGCACGGCGTAGAACGCCACAACATGCTGCGGACAGTTCGGCATGATGAGGCCAACAACATCCCCGTGGCGCACACCAGTGCGATAGAGCGCTGCCTGTGCCTTTCGCACGGCGTGGCGGAGCTCGCGGTAGGTGAACGTCCGCCCGAGGAAATCAACGGCGATGCGTTCGGGGAATTGATTGGCCGCATCGAAGAGGTAGTGATCGATCGTTTGCGTGACTGCTGGTATCTCGGCCGGAACACCCGGGGCGTAGTGGGGTCTGGTCGATTCGCTCTGGGTCATCATCGCTTCCTACATAGCCGATTGGAACTCCAGCCATTCTAATCGCGAAAGCGAATCAGTATTCCCGCTTGAGGACACGAAGGCGGATGTTTTGTTCCGATTCGGCAAGCTGCTCCACGGTATTGGGGGGCAAATCCCCGGAAAGATCGGTCACCATGTAACCAATGTCGCCTTCCGTGGCGAGGATCTGCCGGTTGATGTTGGCTCCGGCGTTGGCAAACACTTGGTTGACCTGAGCCAGAGCGCCCGGCGTATTGTGGTGGATCCACGAGATGCGGTACAGCGAGTCCAGTGAGGGGCTAGAGGCGATGTGGGGCAGGTTCACCGAAAGTTCGGTGGCGCCCTTGCGCCAGTAGTCCATGAGCTTGCCCGTGACGAAATAGCCGATCGATTCCTGAGCCTCCACGGTTGAGCCCCCGATGTGAGGCGTCAAAAACACGTTGGGGAAACTGATGAGGGGCGAATCGAAGGGATCGCCGTTGGCATCGGGTTCCTCTGGGTACACGTCAATGCCTGCGCCGGAAATTGAACCGTCGGCGAGCTTATCGGAGAGGGCGTTGATATCGACGATTGATCCGCGGGACAGGTTGATGAGGATTGCTCCGGGCTTCATCTTGTCCATCTGGTCGCGCCCAAAGAAATTGCGATTGGCCGGCCGGCCATCCACGTGGAGGGACACGATGTCAGAGCTGGCTAGCAGCTCATCCAAGCTACGCAGCCTGCGGGCGTTGCCAATGGCAAGGCGTTCAGCGATGTCATAGAACAGCACCCGCATGCCCATGGCTTCGGCCAGCACGGAAAGCTGGGAGCCGATGGAACCGTAGCCCACAATTCCGAGAGTCTTTCCCCGCACCTCGTGCGCGCCAGCGGCCGATTTCTCCCACACGTTGTCGTGGAGGCTGGCGTTCTTCTCCGGCAGGTGACGTGTAAGGGCAATCGCCTCACAGATCGCGAGCTCCACAACGGAACGAGTATTGGCATACGGCGCGTTGAACACGGCAATACCGTGATCATTCGCCGCCTCTAGATCGATCTGGTTGGTCCCGATGCAGTAGGCGCCGATCGCAACGAGATCGGGACATGCCTCGATGACCTCGCGCGTCACGGCAGTTTTGGATCGCAGCCCAAGCATCTGGACGCCCTGAAGCGCATCGATGAGTTCTTGGCCTTGGAGGGCGTGGTTGATTCGGACGATCTCATGATCCGCCCGAGCAAACAGATCATCGGCCGAGGCGTGAGGGTTTTCCAACAGAAGTATGCGTGCCACGGAACAACTGTGCGTGAGTTGCCCGCCAAGAGCAAACGGGCCCGCATGCTGGGACCTATGTCCGCCTACGATTATTCGGCAGTTTCCATACCCGGTGGCAGGGGAGCGGTGTGAATCACATGAAGTTGGCGCGTGGGCCGTGTCATGGCTACGTACAAACTTCCGGGGCCTTCCGCGAGAATTTCGTGGGGTTCGAGGACGACGACGACGTCGAATTCCAACCCTTTCGCTTGATATGCGTCAATGACGTGGATGCGCGCACCCACATCGTGACCGCTCGTATCGAACGTCCACTCGCTCAGCTCGGATGCGGAACTCAGCCTGTCTTTCAGCGAATCGTGCAGACCCTCGGGTGCGATCACGGCGATGGTTCCGCCGCCCTGCCCGTATTCGCCATCGAGGTAACGTGCCCACGTGGCTACCGCCGCCGCAGCGGATTCTTCTAGCGTGTCCGGTGTTGATTCCTGAGCCGTGAAGCTCCCGGGAATGTCACGTGCCGGGCGAACGGTGCGAACCGGGAAACCCGCGTTCATGAGAGTGCGAGAGGCCGCTTCCAGAACGGTGCCGGGCGTGCGGTAGGAGATCGTGAGCTCTTCCTCATGGCTCTGTTCGGCGAGCCTGCCAAGGATTTCTTTCCATCCGCCATCGGGTGATCCCGCGGGGCGTTGATCAAGATCGCCCACCACGGTGAAGGAGCGCGTGGGGCACCGGCGAATGAGCATCTCCCACTGCATGGGGGAAAGCTCCTGAGCCTCATCCACCACCACATGGCCGTAGGTCCACGTGCGGTCCATCGTGGCGCGTTCTGCAAGGGTTGCGTGTGAATCAGTTGTGCTCACGCGTTCGGTGAGCATCTGGGCGTCAACGATGCCTTCTCCAAGGTTCATAGCGTCCATGGTTTGGGCCACATAGGCGGAGAGCTCAGAATTTCGTGCTTGGGCGGCCTCGCGCTGATTTCGTTCAAAATCGGTGGAGAAGAAGCCTAGGTATTCGGCAAACTCGTCGATAATCGCCACATCGGCCTCCGTCAGCCCGCTACCTTGTGGACGGTAGATTGCGCGGCGTTCGGCTTCACTGAACTCGGGTGCAACCTCGGCAAGCCGTTCCGGATGAGCGAGGAGCCGTTCAAGAAGCTGGACGGGGGAGGACGGTAGCCAATGAAGGTTGATCTCGCGCCTAGCGTCCCTGCTTGCCGCCACATCGCTGATAATCCACTGGTTATCGGCCAACTCCAGTTCTTTGGCGGCGGCAACCTGACCGGCAAGCACGTCAACGAGCGCCCTCGCGTAGGTGTCCCGAGCCTCGTTGTGTAGCTGTTCGGTCCGTCGCGCCTTGCGTTGGGCAGCCTCCACATCCTTGGGACGCAAGGTCACCTTTTCCGCATCGATCTGGAAGCTCACGGGCTGCGCCAGTGGCCGCTCCAGCAGCTGGCTCACCGCTCGCTGGGCGATATCACGCCAGGCCAGCCCAGATTTGACGCGCTTGGCCGCCGCACTCTCATCGGCTGTGGCCGTGATACCGGGCATGAGCCCACCAATCGTGGTGGCCACAACGTCCGTTTCGCCCAGCGAGGGAAGCACTTGATCGATATAGCGTAGGAACACGGGCGATGGGCCGATCACCAAGACGCCGGAGCGTGAAAGCCGCTCCCGCTGCGCATACAACAGGTAGGCCGCCCGGTGCAGCGCAACGGCAGTCTTACCAGTTCCAGGGCCTCCCTGAACCACCAATACTCCACGCGAATCTGCGCGAATGACGCGGTCTTGTTCAGCTTGGATCGTTGCCACGATATCGGTCATCTTGCCGTCACGTGCCTGGCTCATGGCGCTCATCAGGGCGCCTTCACCGGTCAGTTCCAGATCCGAATCGGAGGCAGAATCTGAACGGAGCAGTTCATCTTCGATGCCCGTGACTTCGCGCAGCCGCGTTTGAATATGCCTGCGCCGCACTACGTTGCCAGGATGGGCGGCCGTGGCCTGATAGAACGGTTCGGCCTGAGGCGCGCGCCAATCCAAGAGGATGATCTCTTGAGCCTCATCGCGCAATCCGATCCGCCCGATGTGTTCGAGAGATCCGTCGTGAAAATCAAGGCGCCCCATGACCAGCCTGTTCTCGACGTTACGGATTCGCAGAAGGTTATCTTCGTAATGCGTGGCGAACGAATCGCGTTCGCTGCGTGCGCCGGGGCTCTCGAGTCCACTTTGAGCCCGAACATCCGCCAAGCGCTTCTCATAGCTCAACCGTTGACGGTCCAACGCCGTGTAGGACTCATCAACATGGTGCTGTTCGTGGGCTATCGCGCGCTCGCGGGGGGTTAGTTCATCCGACAAGAGGAGTCCTCTCCAAGTCCGTGGCATAAGCCTGATCGACGCGTTGACGGCTAAAGCCGGTTGTCCATTGTTCACTCTTTTCGCTGAGCATTCAATTACTCCACTCACATTCTGGAATTTCGCCTATGGCGCGATGAGGGAATGCAACCGGGACGATACCTGTTATGACCGTGTAGGAGCAGTTCGATGTGCATGAGACAATGAAGGCTGAAAGGAGTTGGGCATGGGTAACTACATCTCGTTTCCTGACGGTGTACCGGAGCACAGCATCACGAAGTTGGTGCTCAATCTGGTTGATCCGGCCACTGACGCTGGGTCGATAGCCCGTCTGGTAGCCAGTTCTCTCGGCACCCTTGAGGCCGGGACCGCAGCGAACATTGATTCCGATCCGCTGATTGATTACCGCGCGCAGCGGCCGTGGGTGAACTATCAAAATGGCCACTTGGCGGGGATGTGGCGTGAAGGCATGACGCTGTCCGCTGTCAAGGATGTGGAAGGGACAGAGTTCTTGCGCCTGCACGGGGCGGAACCGGATTTTCACTGGGATTCACTCGTGGCCGACATGCTCGATATTGTTGAGCGATTTGGCGTTCAGTCCATCTATTCCTTTACGGCCATCGGCGCCCCCGTTCCACACACGCGTCCGGCAGATATGATCGTTCGTTCAACAGAGCCAGATGCCAGCCCGGATACGCTGGAGGCAGATTTCTGGTATCAGGCGTCCTTTGCCGATTATTTGGAGTATCACGCCTCGCGGTTGGACATTCCGATGACCAACGTTGCGGTGCGCGTGCCCGTGTATCTGGCTAGCCACCATTACTCTGCGGGAGCCGTGGGCACACTTTCCATGATCGGCCAGATTTCAGGGCTCCGTTTCCCCGTTGGCGATCTCCAGCACGATGTGGCACGCCAGAATGAGCACATCACCGAACTGTGTGAAGAGAACCAAGAACTAGGCCAGATCATCACAGCCTTTGAGAAGGAATACGATGAGAAGGGCGTGACTCCGGGCTTCGTGACGGCCCCGGACATGGACATCACGGTGCCTTCCGTTGACGAAATAGGCCGAGCAGCCGAACAATTCCTCGCTCAGGTTGATTCCGCCAACGAGCGTCCGCATATGGACAACCAGTTTGATCCTCAGGGGCTCGCTCGAAGGATCGATGAGATCCGCCGTGCCCGATCTTGGCGCGCCGATAACGGCGAAACGCACAGGAGTACGTGGGATCAGTTGGGCGGAAACGGCGCGCCTAGCCAAAGAGAACAGCGCGACGCAGAAGATTCCCCCTCATCGCATTCAGAAGGTGAAGGACCGTCAGAAGTCAATCACGCTAGCTCACCGGCTCAGGCCGATCACTCAGATGACCAGCCGATTCCCGATGGTCCTGAGAACGGGCCTACAGAGGAATCCGCTGGCTCCGCACAAGAGCCGGAATCTGATGACCCATCGGGAGGCCCGCGGTGGGGGCGTCACTCATGGGGATTCGGGAAAGAGTAGCTGCGGCAAGCTAGCCCTGCACGGATGATGACCAGAGGATACCTGGCTGGAGTTCGTCGTCGTTAAAAACCTTCGATCCGGAGGCTTTCCGAAGCAAACTCGGGGTGTCCAAAACGCTTGCGGGCAGGGACAGCCTCCGGACCCGTTTGGAAATCTCGCCCAACGGAAACTCGTGATCTGAAGCCGCAATCACGATGTTGCCAAATCGGCGTCCTTTTAAAATGGACGGGTCCACGATTGCCATGATGTGGGGGAAATGTTCGGCAACGGTGGCGATCTCCTCTCCCAAGCGCGTAAAGCCCGTGGAAGCGATGGAATTCATGATGTACAGCCCGCCGGGGGAAAGCACCTCGTGAGCACGTTTGACACACTCAGACGTCCGTAGCTGGAGGGGGACCTCGCGAACGCGGAACGCATCGCGGATCACCACGTCCCAGCGCGCCTTGGTGGTGTCAAGGGCATGGCGTGCCTCATCGTTGCGAATGCGTAGGCGAGGCGCTGGTGGTAGATCAAACCACTCGCGCACGTCTCTTGCCAGCTGACGGTCCAATTCGATCGCCAACTGCTTCGAACCGGGATGGCCCGCGTCCATCGCACGAGCCAGAGCGCACCCGGCCCCGCCCAGATGAAGGGCACGTAGCGGAACTGTATCGCCAAGCGTTGCACCGATGATCAAATCGATGTGCTGCATGTATTCGAACTCAAGGTAGCGCGGATCGTCCAGATCCAGCGCCGAAGATTCGGCGCCGTCAAGATACAGCGTGATGAGGCTTGGCCGGTAGGGGCTTTGCCCGATCTCCGCGATAGAAAAATCAGTGGAAACCGGTTCGGAAGGGAGCCGATCGAGCGGGTTTTCTCCTCGCGTCCGGTCGGGCTGCTTCTGCCGTGTATTCTTCGAGCGAGTCACAGCCTCACCCTATCAACTTTGGTGGCGTAGGCTGAGTGAGGGAGGAATCATGTCACGTGCACCGCGGGCCAGCTGGGCCCGGCGCAACTGGGGGACCGACGATTCGAACACCCCCATTCTTCACGTGGATATGGACGCCTTCTTCGTGTCCGTTGAACTCTTGGATCGCCCAGAATTAGCTGGCCAGCCGGTGGCTGTTGGGGGTGCCGAACGCGGTGTTGTGTCCGCCGCTTCCTACGAGGCCCGCACGTACGGAGTGAATTCTGCGATGCCGGTGGGGCAAGCCAAGCGGCTGTGCCCGCAGCTTCTCATGCTCCCGCCCAACGGGGAACGGTATCGTGAGGTGTCGCGGGCCGTCATGAGTATTCTTGACGATTACACGCCCTTGCGCGAACAAGTTTCCGTGGATGAAGCGTTCTTGGACGTGTCAGGCGCGCGGCGCATTTTTGGCAGTCCCGTTCGCATCGCTCAATCCATGCGCGAACGAATTCGCAGTGAGCAGGGAGTTCCGGCCTCAGTGGGCATTGCTGCCACCAAGCACGTGGCAAAGATCGCCTCAGCCCATGCAAAGCCGGATGGGCTGCTGCTCATCCCACAAGAGGCGACCCTCCCATTTCTCCACACACTCCCCGTGGGTTCACTGTGGGGTGTGGGAGAGCGTACCCGGGAGCGGCTCGATAAACAGGGCGTTGAACGTGTGGGCGATCTGGCCGCGCTTGGCGAACATCGGCTGACGAAGCTCCTTGGGGACGCGCAGGGCAAACACCTGTATGCGCTCGCGATGGGAGTGGACCCGCGCCCCGTCACGCCCAGTCACGCAGAGAAATCCATTGGCAAAGAGGTCACTCTCTTTGAACGCGTGAGCGAGAGAAGCCAGATCGAGGCAATCTTGCTGGATCAGGCCCACGCCACGGCCCGCCGGTTGCGCGAACGTGAGCTCCTAGCCCGCTCGGTTGCTATCAAAGTGAGATTTGGCGATTTCACAACGATCAGCCGCTCGAAGGCGCTGGCAAGCCCAAGCAACGTGGCTCAAGATATCTATCTTGCCGCCAAGCGGCTCCTCGAAGGAGTGAATATCCCGGCTGACGGATTAAGGCTCATCGGGCTGCGCGCGGAACAGATGGTGCGCGTGGGCGAAGGGATCCAGACAGCGTGGGATGATGACCCACGGCGCCTGAAGGCCGAGGGAGTGATGGACCTTGTTGGCCAAAAGTTCGGGCACGGGGCCATCGCTCCAGCTAGCCTTTTGACGCACGAAGGTTCGGGAAGTCATGCCGAGAATGCTACCGAGCATCCTCACGGCGCCCAGCGAACAGATGAAGGCCGAGAGCATAAACAATGACACCAAGTTTCTCGCGTTGGCGGTGACGCGATAGGATGGTGTGACACCAACCGATGAGGAGACAAGATGGCTCTTTCGGACTACGAGCGCAAGATGCTCGAGGAGCTTGAGGCCCAGCTGGCTGACGAGGATCCCAAGTTTGCGGATACCTTGAAACCAGAGCCGCCCGAGCCCTCTACCCCCATGCGCCTATCCATCCGTCACCTCGTTCTCGGGCTGCTCGTTGCCGTTGTGGGCATCGCAGTCTTGGTTGTTGGTATCGCCTTTGAAATCGTTATTGTTGGCGTGGCTGGCGTTGTCATCATGTTTGGTGGCTTCTGGTACATCACCGAGGGTTTCCAGCCCGGCCCTGTGAGTTCAAGCCATCAGGGGAAGAAACCCCGCCCAAGCAGCGATGGGGGATTCATGTCCCGTCAGGCGGATCAATGGCAGAAACGGCGCGGCGGTAACCGTTAAACCTGCCGCACACTAGTTGTACTTAGGGAGTCACCTTCGGGTGGCTCCCTTTTTTGGGTCTAGGTCCTCCACTTCCCTCCACAACGGCTGCCTGGGACCTCCCGCCGGCTGGGCTGCTCGCGAAAATTTCGCGTATTTGCTCAGTTTTCGGCGGTATCTGTCCTGGTGCGCTGAGGTGGGGAAGTCGTGTGTAGAACCGCCGCACTTGGCTGGGCTGGAGTGATACTCGGCGTGCCCTCCACCTCCTTTTTGTTGAGATTCCTGTGTTTTTCCTATGAGTACTAGCCAAGAGACTCTTGCCTGTGGTGCAATGTGGAGTAAAGTGGAGGAAATGACATTGCAGGAGGGGGTGAATCGTGTTTCTTGGAACATACGAGCCGCGGCTTGATGACAAGGGGCGCCTCATTCTTCCTGCAAAGTATCGTGACCAGCTCCAAGGCGGGCTGGTCATGACCCGTGGGCAGGAGCACTGTCTGTACGTGTTCCCCTACTCGGAGTTCGAAACCATGCAAGAACAGCTGCGCCAAGCGCCGCTGGCCTCGAAGGAAGCTCGATCGTACCTACGCGTGTTCCTTTCGGGAGCCGTTGATGAGATACCCGATAAGCAAGGAAGGATCACGATCCCGGCCAATCTGCGAACGTATGCCGGGCTGCAACGCGAACTTTCGGTGATTGGCACCGGCAATCGCATTGAGATTTGGGACCAAGCCGCTTGGACCCAGTATTTGGACGATCAGGAATCGGCATTTGCCGATCGTGAGGACGAAGTTATTCCGGGGCTCTTCTAGCCCTGAGCGGTGGTCTCTCTTGCCAATCTGAGGCAATTCCCTAGCCTCAGAGGGGCAGGAGCGGCCCACTTTTCAGGGAAAGGACACCTGGGTGGGAAGGGAGAGCGGGATGAGTGAGCCCATCCGGCCACGTGCCACAGGCGATGCGCTGCATGTTCCGGTTCTCCTCGAAGAATGTATCGAGCTGCTGGAGCCGGCGTTGTCCGGCTCTTGTCCCGTCCTGATCGACGGGACGTTGGGAATGGGGGGCCATACCTCTGCCTTTCTTGAGCGTTTTGAGAATTTGACTGTGATTGGTATTGACCGTGACCCGGCAGCCATTGCTCTGGCGAGCGAACGGCTCGCCGGATTTGGTGAGCGGTTTCGGGCGGTGCAGGGCACGTACGATCAGATCGATTCTGTGGCCAAGAAATTCGGGCACGGGGGAGGAGAACCGGGCACCGTTGATGCGGTGCTGATGGATCTTGGAGTCTCCTCACTCCAACTGGACGAACGGGAACGCGGATTCTCCTACTCTCATGATGCGCCGCTCGATATGCGGATGGATACCGGTGGCGGCCAGACGGCAGCGGACATTCTGGCCGGTGCTGATGTGAAGGAGCTGACCCGCATCCTGTCTCATTACGGTGAGGAACGGTTTGCCTCACGAATCGCACGCCGCATCGTGAGCGAACGCGAACGCCAGCCCATTACTCGGACCAAACAGCTTGCAGATCTGGTCAAGGATTCCATTCCGGCGGCCACCCGCCGTACCGGCGGCAACCCCGCCAAGCGCACGTTCCAAGCCTTGCGCATTGCGGTGAACGATGAGCTGTCCGTGTTAGAACGTGCCGTGCCGCGAGCGGTCTCGGCCATTCGGGTGGGTGGACGCATTGCAGTGGAGTCCTACCAGTCCCTTGAGGACAAGATCGTCAAGCGGGAGTTTGCGGCGGGGGCTACCTCGACCACTCCGCCGGGCCTACCCGTTGAACTACCGGGGCACGAACCCTATCTACGCCTTCTGACACGGGGCGCAGTCAAAGCACATCCAGAGGAGGCCGCGATGAATCCACGAAGCGCCTCCGTCCGTCTCAGAGCCGCCGAGCGGTTACGCAGGGAAGGGAATCGCCCATGAGCGCTGTTCCAGCGGGCGCACCGCGCAGATCCCATGACCATCAGGTGATCGGAGGCTTGCCCAAGCTTGAGCTAGTCCCAACCCCAGCCCCCGCAAGAGGCTTCTACGGAACCGTCATCCTGTGTGTTTCCCTATTTCTTGGTGCCTTTGGGCTCGTGTTCTTCCTCAATACGCAGATGGTAGCAACCGCCTACGAACTACAAAACGTCAACCAGCAGATCAACGAGGCGGCAGCCACGGAGTCCACATTGATGGGCGAGGTCGTGAGTGTCTCAACGCCTGAGGGGCTGGCTCAGCAGGCCGATGATCTCGGCCTTGTCCCAGCTGAGGACATCCGCCATCTGGATCTGAAAACCGGTACCGTTGTTTTACCGGCGGATCCCGATGCGCAATTCCAAGTTGCGGCACAGGATTCGGGAGACTAAGAGTGGCGAACAGGGCGGAAAAGGCTAAGACGGAGCCGTAATCTTATGGCAAATGATCACAATCGACCTGAGGATCAGGCGCGGCGGGCTGGGGCCAGCGGGCGACGGCCTCAGCCGAAGAGCCGATCCACTCTCACCCGCCGCCTCCAGACCCTTCTTGCCATCTTCACGGCCTGCACACTCATTCTCGGGATCCGGCTCGTGGATCTTCAGGGAGTCCGCGCGAATAAGCTCTCGGATTCTGCAGCGGAGTTTCGAACCCGTTCGTACACACTTCAGGCGAAACGAGGGGATATCCTCGATTCCTCTGGCGCCGTTCTGGCAACCTCCGTGGAACGCTACAACGTTGCCGTGAATCAGCAGCTCATCGGCGAGTACATCAAGTATGACGAGAATGATGAGGGCGAGGTTGTGGCCGTTGGCAGCGGTGCAGCTGCCGCAGCGAAAGAACTGGCTCCGCTCTTGGAAATGGATGAAGCTGAACTGGGCGGCAAGCTCTTGGGAGGAGGGGATAAGCGCACCTTCGTTTATCTGAAGAAGGACATCTCTCCTGAGCTTTGGCGCGAGATTCGGGCACTGCGCATTCCGGGCATTGAGCCCGAGCAATTCATGAAGCGCGAGTACCCCAACGGAAAGGTCGCGGGCAACATTCTCGGCTACACGGGGATGATTGGCGAGAACCCGGAGGATGGTGGCGCTGAAAAGGCCACGGGGCAGGCGGGGATCGAACGCTCGCAAAATGATGTGCTCACGGGCCAAGATGGTTCCCTGACTGTCCAGATCGCTGGTGGGGCCGTGCTTCCTAACGGGGATCGTTCGGAGGAACCTGCGCAAGACGGGGCTGATGTGCAGTTGACGGTCAATCGGGATCTTCAGGACAATCTTGAACAGGCCGTTGACAAAACTGTGGATGATCAAGGCGCACAATGGGCATCCGCCGTGGTGCTCGAAATCGGTACCGGCAGCGTGCTGGCGCTGGCCGATTCGAGTACGCCGGACCCCTCCAACCTTTCCGCTACGGATCCCGACAACTGGGGATCGCGTGCCGTCATGGCGCCGGTGGAACCAGGATCAACTGGCAAGCTCATGACCTTTGCCGCCGCCATTGATCAGGGAACGGTGGAGCCGCTCAGTACGTTCAACGTTCCGGACGTCATCACGATGCCCAACGGGGAGACGATCCGGGATAACGATAATCATCCAACTCAGGACATGACCGTGGCAGGGATTCTGGCTCTGTCCTACAACACGGGGCTGATCCAAATCGGGGATACGATCTCTGACGATACGCGGATCGATTATATGAAGAAGTTTGGAATCGGATCGAAAACGGGTATCGAACTGCCGGCCGAATCAGCTGGCGTGCTGCGTGACCCGTCAACGTGGGACAACCGCAGCCATTACACCACGATGTTTGGACAGGGTTGGTCCGCCACAACTCTTCAGCTTGGCCAGATGGTCTCGGTGATCGGCAACGATGGGGTGCGGGTTCCGGTTCACATCATCGATAGTGTGACGGACGCTGACGGTACAAGCCAGCCCGCGGTGCTTGACGATTCTGTGCAGGTCATTTCTCCTGAATCGGCCGATACGATGTTGGATCTCATGCAGGGTGTCACCGATCCGAACTCCACCGGTTGGCGGGCTAGAGTGCCCGGATACAACATTGCGGGAAAGACCGGAACTGCACAGGTGCCGGATGAAAACGGGGAGCTGACTCGCCGCGTAGGTACGTTCGTGGGATTGGTTCCGGCGGAAGATCCGCAAATTGCGATCGCCGTGGCGGTCTACAATGCTCCGGGAGCCGGTTACGGCGGAGAGGTCGCTGCTCCAGTGTTTAAGGACGTCACAATTTTTGCCGTCCGGCAGCTGGGCATACCGCCATCGACCGAGCCTCTTGTACGTTTACAGTGGTACCCGGGTGAGGACGTGGGAAATGACTGAGCTATCCAGACTTGCGGAGATCATTGATGGGCGCTGCACTGGCGATGTCGCCGTATCGAGTGTTACCTCCGATTCCCGCGCCGTGCCCACAGGGTCATTGTTTGGCGCAGTTCCCGGCTTGCATGTTCACGGTGCGAGGTTTGCTGCCTCCGCCGTTGCCGATGGTGCCATCGCCGTGGCAACGGACCCTGAAGGCGAACGCATCATCACGTCCATGATGGACGATGTTCCCCCGCTTCTTGTGGTGGACAATATTGCCGCGCGTCTGGGAGAGATAGCGGCGGAGGTGTATGGCAATCCCAGTGCTGGCCTGACATCGTTCGCTGTGACGGGGACCAACGGGAAGACCACCACGGCGTTCATGCTGGACAACGTACTGGGCAAAGCCGGCCGTACCACCGGCCTCATTGGCACGGTGTCCGTGAGGTTGGCGGGAACTGAGGTGCCGGCGGCGCTTACCACGCCCATGCCGGCCGATCTCCAGCGCGTGCTCGCTGACCTTGTTCGCCGCGGGGGTACGGACCTCGTGATGGAAACGTCCTCGCACGCACTCGCTCAGGGGCGAACGGATCCGGTGCGTTTTTCCGTGGCCGGGTTTACGAATTTGACGCAAGATCACTTGGACTTCCACCGCACGCTCGAGGAGTATTTCGAGGCGAAGGCTTCGCTCTTTACTCCGGAACGTTGTGAGAAGGCCGTGATTATTGTCGACGACGAATGGGGCCTACGCCTCTGGGAGCGCTCGATCAGTCTCCTCGGTGCTGAGAACGTGTACGCATTGGCTGTTGCCACTCAGTTACCCGAGGGGGCACGTGGGTGGCAGGTCACGGAAGTGAACGAGGGTGCTGATTCCACCGCCATCGAGCTGGCGAATCAATCGGGTGAGCACATCAGTTTCACCACGGCGCTTCCCGGCCAGTTCAACGTGGCTAATGCCGCCCTTGCCGTCACGATGGCGAACGTCGGAGGTCTGGAACTGCGCGATTTGCCCGAGACGGTAGATCCTCAAGTTCCCGGGAGAATGGAAACGATTTCCTCACGTCCCCGTGTTGTGGTGGACTTTGCCCATAACACGGACGCGTTGGCCAAGGCCATCACCGCACTGCGGCCCACCACCAAAGGCAAGCTCATCGTTGTGACCGGTGCTGCCGGGGAACGGGATAAGGGCAAGCGGCCTGCCATGGGGCAAACGGTTGGGCAGCTAGCAGATGTCGCCATCATTACAGATGACGATCCTCACGACGAGGACCCTGCTGTTATCCGAAACGGTGTTCTGGCCGGCGCTGAGGGCTTAACGGCCCACGTTGAAGAGATCGCGGACCGTAGCCTAGCCATTGAGGCCTCCATCTTGGATGCGGGGCCAGACGATACAATCCTGCTTGCCGGGCGGGGTCACGAAACAATTCAAGAGGTGGCCGGCGAGCGGATTGAATTGGATGATCGGGTGGAAGCCCGCAAGGCGCTGGCTCAGTGGGCCTCCAAGCCAAAGGAGAAGATTGTATGATCGCCGTGACGCTGGAGCAGCTGGCTGCCGATGTACAGGGATCCTATACGGGCTCCGGAGAGATTTTGGCGCGCGGCGTGAGCACCGATACCCGAACGATTGAACCCGGGGCAGTGTTCGCCGCGATCAAAGGTGCGCGTGTTGATGGCGCAGCCATGGCGGGCGAGGCTCTGGAGGCTGGAGCCGTTGCGGTTCTCACCGCGGATCCCGAGACGGCCATCGCAAGCGGAGCTCAGGATAGCCAGCTTATTGTGGTGGGCGATGTTCAGACGGCCATCGGAGATGCGGCGCGAGCTAACCTGCGGCGCGCGCGTGAGGTGGGCCGTTCCGATCTCAAGGTTGTTGCCATCACGGGATCGGTTGGCAAAACAACTACCAAGGACTTGTTGGCCGCACTGCTGGCGGGACGTGGCCCCATCATTGCCCCACCGGGGTCATTTAACAACGAACTCGGTTTGCCGCTCACCGTGTTGAGAGCGAACGAAGATACAGCCACTCTTGTGCTGGAGATGGGTGCCGATCATATCGGCAACATCGAGTACTTGACCAGCATCGCTCCGCCAGACGTGTGTGCAGTGCTCATTGTGGCGCGAGCTCACTTGGGTGAGTTCGGCGGTATCGAGAACGTGGCGCGTGCCAAGTCCGAACTTGTCACCGGCACCCGCGCCTCGGGCCCGGTTATTCTGAACGCCGATGATCCTCGCGTTATGGGGATGAAGGATCTCGCCAAGGGGCCGGTCACCACTTTTTCTGTCTCCGGCAACGGCGAAGTAGCTGCGCAGTCCGTCCGCGTTGACGCGGCGGGCCGGGCCAGCTTCACACTTGTCACCTCGGTGGGCCGCGAAAGTGTCAACCTGAAGTTGGTGGGTGCCCATCACGTGGCCAACGCACTGGCCGCGGCCAGCGTGGCGCTTGTCATGGGCGTTGATCTCCACACGATCGCTCGTGTGCTCTCGAACGTAGCTGCCGCCAGCCCACACCGAATGGACGTTCGCTCAAAGGGCGGCGTGACCTTCATTGATGATTCGTACAACGGCAACCCGGATTCCATGAGGGCGGGGCTCGCCTCGCTCGCACATCTTGGCCGTGATAAGCGCCGGATTGCCGTACTGGGCGCCATGCTCGAACTTGGTGAGGCGACTGAGGCAGAACATGCAGCCTTGGGCGAAGTAGCCAAGAATGCCGGTGTGTCCATCCTGATCTGCGTTGGTGATTCCCATACGCTCGATCAAGCGGCAAGTGCCGAGGGAATTGATGTGTTCACGGCGAAGGACCCGCGCGAAGCTACGGGAGTCCTGCGCCATCTGCTTCAACCGGGGGACGCTGTGCTCTTTAAGGGGTCAAATGGATCGGGCGTGTGGAAAGTGGCCGATGCCATGCTCGGGAGGGAATCCTAAATGCTCGCGATCCTAATTTCGGCTGCAACCAGCCTGATTATCTCTCTGGTGGGGACACCGCTCCTCATCAAGGTTCTCGTATCGCGCCAATACGGGCAGTTCATCCGGCAAGACGGTCCCACCACCCACCTCACCAAGCGCGGAACGCCCACCATGGGCGGGGTGATCATCATCTTGGCAACGGTGATCGGCTACACCTTCGCGAACCTCGTGAGTGGCCGAGGCCCGAACGCCTCCGGGCTTCTCCTGCTTTTCCTCATGGTGGGGCTGGGCCTCATCGGCTTCCTCGATGATTTTGCTAAGATCCGCCACAAGCAATCTGAGGGCCTCACTCCCTGGGCGAAGATCATCGGGCAGGCCTTTATCGGCATCACCTTTGCCGTGCTTGCCCTTCAGTTCCGAAACGCCGATAACCGGACTCCGGCCTCCACGCGAATGTCCTTCATCCGCGATTCCAATATCGATCTGGCATTCTGGGGCGCTGGGATTGGCTTGGTCCTGTTTGTCATCTGGGCAAACTTCCTCATCACTGCGTGGTCCAACGCCGTCAACCTGACCGATGGGTTGGACGGTTTGGCGGCCGGTGCGTCAATGATTGCCTTTGGTGCGTATACGCTGCTCACCACGTGGCAATCGAATCAGGCATGCTATGGCGTTCTTGGTGCAAGTCCCGGTTGTTATGACATCCGGGATCCGCGCGATCTTGCCATCGTTTCGGCGGCTATCGTTGGGGCCTGTTTCGGATTCCTGTGGTGGAACACCTCACCGGCCCAGATTTTCATGGGTGACACTGGATCGCTTGCACTTGGCGGCGCATTCGCCGGGCTCTCGATCCTCACACACACAGAGTTCCTTGCCGTCATTATCGGAGGGCTCTACCTACTTGAGGTTCTCTCGGATGTCATTCAGGTTGGCTTCTTCAAGCTCACCCGCAAACGTGTGTTCCGAATGGCGCCACTCCACCACCATTTCGAATTGAAGGGGTGGAAAGAGGTGACGGTTGTGGTTCGATTCTGGATCATCGCCGCCTTGTTCGCCGTGATCGCGGTGGGAATCTTCTATGGTGAATGGTTGGCCAAACAGTGAATATCCCGGGTGCACAGTTCTTCGATCACCAGCGCGTTGCCGTTGTTGGGTTGGGCATTTCGGGTGTCGCTAGCCTTGAGGTCCTAGCTGGTGCCACCTCGGCTACTCTGAGCGCTTGGGATTCGGCCCCCGGGCCAATCGAGGCGCTCGATGTGCCGGTTGACCGTGCCGCATGCATTGAAGATCCTGACGAATTAGCCAAGGAGATTCTCGCTTGGCAGCCTGATATAGCCGTCCTTGCGCCCGGCATTCGGGAGGTCAGCCCTCTGTTTACCACTCTCGAATCCGCTGGATTAGCACTGTGGAGCGAAATCGAGCTGGCATGGCACCTTCGCGCTGCGGGTGACGATGGGGAATATGCTCCGTGGCTATGCGTGACGGGCACGAACGGTAAGACCACCACCGTGTCTATGCTGGCTAAGATCCTCACTCAGGCCGGTCTACGGGGACTGGCCATCGGCAATGTTGGCTCCCCGGCGGTTGCGGAGGTCAGCAGGACCGATTCTGGGGCGCCCGGCGCATTCGCGGTTGAGCTTTCCTCGTTCCAGCTCCGTACCACCCACAGCGTCTCTCCCGCAGGAGCGGTGTGCCTGAATATCGCCGATGACCATTTGGAATGGCATGGCAGCCGCGAGGCCTATTGGCAGGCGAAAGCACGCGTGTACGAGCATACGCAGGCTGCCTGTGTGTATCCGATTGGTGATTCCCACGTCCAAGCGATGGTTGATGGCGCCGACGTCCAAGAGGGAGCGCGCGCCCTTGGTGTCACGCTGGGCATACCTCCCGTTGGGGCCGTGGGCCTTGTTGAGGACATGGCCGTTGATCGCGCATTTGGCGCCTCGCGGTGGGACGAGGGTGTTGAGCTGTTCAGCATTTCCGATATCGAGCATCTTGCTCCGAGCGGTGCCTCACTTCCTGCGCACATCGTGATTGACGCGCTGATGGCCGCCACCCTTGCACGCAGCGTGGGCGTATCGCCGGACGCGATCCGCGAGGGACTGTCCGGCTTTCAGGGGGGCCACCACCGGATCGAATTGATCGATACGGTGGCCGGAGTTTCCTACGTTGATGATTCCAAGGCAACAAACGCGCATGCCGCGCGTGCTTCACTGATGGGCTGCGAGGATTCCTCCGTTGTGTGGATCGCTGGCGGCCAAGCGAAGGGCTCAAGGTTTGACGAATTAGTTGCCGCAGTTGCGGGTAAGTTGCGCGCTGTCATCGTGATTGGCAAGGATCACGAGCCGTGGCGTGCGGCGCTGCGCGATCTTTCGGTTCCCGTCGAATGGATCAACCCTGAAACGTCTCAGCCCATGACGGAGGCGGTTGCGGCCGCCACACGTCACGCTCAGCCGGGATCAACGGTGTTGCTGGCACCCGCATCGGCTTCAATGGACCAATTCACCTCCTACGCTGCCCGCGGGGCAGCCTTTGCACACGAGGTTCGGAGGATACGTGGCTGATAAGCGAAAGAACGGTGCTCGGGCGGATCGTCCGGGCTCTGGGAAATCGCGTGCCACATCCTCCCTTTTCCCTCGGTTGAATCCGTCTAAGGACGAGGCACAGGTACGCGAGGTGATGCGTCAATCCGTCATCTCCACGTTGATTCCCACCTTCGTGTTGCTCATTCTGGGGCTCGTGATGGTCTATTCGGCCACTGCCCCCGCAGGCATCCGTGACGCCAACGCCGTGTCACTTGGCGCCTTCCGGACCGCCAATAACCACCTCGTTCTCTCATTGGTTGGTGTTGCTGTTGGAGGGCTGTGTTCGCTGATCCCGCTGCGGTGGTTCGCAGCTTTCGCGAACTGGCTCTTCGGGTTGGGCCTTGCGCTGCAGGTGTTGGTTCTGACCCCACTTGGCGTTGATGTTGGAGGAAACACGAACTGGATCCAGATTGCTGGCATCCGGCTCCAACCGTCCGAACTGTTAAAGATCGCCACGGTTGTGTGGCTCGCCGCTCATTTGGCCAGACTCAGAGATCGGGAAGCCGATTGGCGTGCCTACATGTTCCCCACAGGGATTGGCGCGGCCGCAGCGTTCGTATGCGTCATGTTGGGCGGCGATTTGGGCACCGGCTTGATCTTCATCCTCATCGCCGCTGGCGCATTCTGGCTGGCCAATATGCCCGCCAGATACTTCGTTGCTGTTGGTGCGCCCGTTGTGGTGATCGCCGGATTCCTTGTGGCGATCTCCGATTCCCGGCGAACTCGCGTCACCGATTTTGCCGCCAACCTCTTTGCCATGCCGGATTCGCAGCATCCAACGCAGCCTGATTTCGCGATGTGGGCCTTCGGCTCTGGAGGCATCGGAGGTTCAGGCCTAGGAACGGGCGCGGAGAAGTGGCCCGGTAATTTGGCCGAAGCGCAAACAGACTACATTTTTGCCGTGATCGGTGAGGAACTCGGGTTTGGAGGCTGTGCGCTTGTTATTTGTATGTTCCTCTTGCTGGGATGGAGCCTCATTCGCGTCAGTATGAACCATCCGAGCAAATTCGGGAGAATCTCCGTGGGCCTTGTAGCCATTTGGATTTGTGGCCAAGCCTTTGCCAATATGCTTGTGGTCACTGGACTGCTCCCCGTATTCGGTGTGCCATTGCCATTCATGTCACAGGGAGGAACGGCCGTTATCGCGGCGCTCTTAGGCATCGGGGTCAGTGTGTCCGCAATGCTGTCCGTTCCCGGCGTACGTGATTCTTTCAAAGTCCGCGGATCCATCGCTCAGGGCGCACGGGCCGTACTGAAGCGGAGCAATAATGAGTGAGATGTCCGAACCAACACGTCCGAAACACAATGGCGAAGGGAACAACGTGGACAACACAGCACAGGGCGTTCGGGTGGTACTTGCAGGTGGGGGAACTGCCGGGCACGTGAACCCACTACTCGCCACGGCCTTCGAACTGACCAAACACGGCGCACAGGTGAGCGCTGTTGGCACAAGCGAAGGGCTAGAAACCGATCTAGTACCCGCCGCTGGTATCGAACTGGACACCATTGAGAAGGTGCCTTTCCCCCGCAGGCCAAACGGTGCGATGGTCCGCTTCCCGCTCGATTTCCGTGCCGCCGTGCGCCACGCAGGCGATATCTTGGTCAAGCGTCAGGCCGATGTTGTGGTTGGCTTTGGAGGCTTCGTCTCCACTCCGATGTATCGCGCGGCTAAGGCACAGGGTATCCCTGTGGTGATCCATGAACAGAATGCGAAGCAGGGCCTCGCTAATCGCTACGGCGCGCGATTTGCTGCCGCTGTGGCCCTCACCTTTCCGTCCACCTCACTGGCGGCCAAGCAAGGCCAGACCGTCACGGTTGGACTTCCGTTACGCCCGGCCATTTCAGACCTTGCACAGGCCAGATTGGACGGCGGCGATGCTCCGCGCCGGGATGCCGCCGCACGGTTGGGCCTTGACCCGGATATGACCACCCTCGTGGTGACGGGCGGCTCGCTCGGCGCCCAACACCTCAATGAGGTAGTGGAAGAGTGCTTACCGCTCCTCCAGGACTTTCAGGTTCTCCACCTGACAGGGCGTGGCAAGGATGGCCCCATCCGCCAAGCAACGGATTCAATGAACTCCTATCACGTGCTGGACTACCTAGCCACGATGGAGGATGCCTACGCCGTTGCCGATCTTGTTCTATGCCGTTCGGGTGCAGGCACAGTTGCCGAACTCAGCGCCCTTGGAATTCCCGCGTTCTTCGTTCCTCTTGCTATCGGCAACGGGGAACAAGAACTCAACGCCGCAGATTCCATCCGCGCAGGCGGCGCAGTGCTGGCACGCGATAAGGACTTCGACGCTCAGGTATTCGCCCAGCGGGTGATGCCGTTGCTGCACGCCCCACAGAAGCTGGCTGATATGGGCCAAGCAGCGCGAGGAGTGAGTCCAGTGGATGCCGCCGCACGGCTTTCCGATCTGGTATTGAGGATCGGGGAGGAGAGCTGATGTACCACTTCATCGGTATCGGGGGAGCGGGAATGTCCGTGATCGCCGAACTCATGCTGGCACAAGGTGCCACAATTTCGGGATCGGATGCCCGAGAAAGCGCAACGACTGACTATCTGACGGGGCTCGGCGCCCGGGTATTTATCGGGCAGAACGCGGAGAACGTTCCGGAGGACGCGACTGTGGTTGTCTCCTCTGCGATTCGTGAATCGAACCCGGAGCTGGCAATTGCGAGGATGCGCGGACAAGATGTCCTACACCGTTCGCAGGCGTTGGCGCTGGCTGCCAAGGGGCGCGATTTCATCGCTGTTGCGGGCGCCCACGGGAAAACCACAACCTCAGCAATGCTGGCAACTACGCTGCGCACGCTGGGTGGGGATCCTTCGTGGGCGATTGGCGGAAACGTGACGGGAGTGGGGGCAGGCGGCCATCTGGGCGCCGGGAAAGCCTTTGTTGCCGAGGCAGACGAATCCGATGCATCATTTCTCAACTACACGCCACGGCTGGCGATCGTCACCAACGTGGAGCCTGACCATCTCGATCATTACGGCACCCCAGAAGCATTCGAGCAGGCGTTTGAGCAATTCGCTGAACGCATCGTTTCCGGAGGACTCTTGGTGGCCTGCTCGGATGATCCGGGCGCAGCTCGGCTGGCTGAAAGCGCCCTAGCTTCTGGCATCCGGGTAGTGACGTATGGGCGAGGCGATGGAATTCCCGGCGCAGAGCGCCACGTTCGGATCACAGAAGAATCCCACCGCGAGGGGCGTGCACGCGGTACGTTCAGCGATTCCAACGCCGCGTTTGAGGTGGATCTGGCCGTGGTGGGCGCTCACAATCTGCTCAACGCGGCAGCCGCATGGGCCGGGGCCACCGAAATCGGCTACTCGGGGCGCGATGTTGCACGCGCCCTCGCGAGTTTCTCTGGTACGGGGCGCCGTTTCGAAAAACGTGGCGAAGCGGCGGGGGTAACTGTCATCGACGATTATGCCCACCATCCAACAGAGGTTCGCGCAACGCTGGAGGCAGCACGTGAATACGTGGGCGCCGGGCGGATTATTGCGCTCTTTCAACCTCACCTCTATAGCCGAACCCGAAACTTTGCGAGCGAGTTTGCCGCGGCGCTAACTCTGGCCGATTGCGCAATTGTCACGGGCGTGTACGCCGCGCGGGAGGATCCCATCCCGGGTGTTGATGGGCATGTGATCGCCGATAGTATTCCAGGCGGTGAGTTCATTCAGGACAAGGAGGCTGCAGCGGATGCCGCAGCCGATATGGCAAAACCCGGAGATATTATTCTGACGATTGGCGCCGGAAACGTGACGGAGCTGGGCCCGAAGATCCTCGAGAGGCTCTCCGTGCGATGAGACCCCCGAAACGCCCAGCCAAACCCCGCGATCTAGGGGCAAGCAAAGACCGACACGGGGGCGGGGAGATCAGCCATGAGCAGGTCCGTAAAGCCCGTCAGGATGCCGCACCTACGGCCGCACTGAGCCCTGAGGAGGCCCAGCGCATCGCTGACTCGGTGACGGGAAAGTGGCAGGGCAACAAACCCGCCGCCCCATCACGATCCGGGCGTACGGACGATAGCGCCGGTTCCACTGAATCCGCCACATCTGCTCACAGCGCCCACAGCGGGCAGAGCCCCGCTGAGCCGGTCGAAGCTCCGAACGCCCCCGCCGCCTCACCTCCCCTCCGTGAACGGCTTGCCCTCCAGAAACGGCTTCGCGGGCTCACCTCACGGGTATCTCTGAAGCGTGAGCGGCGCCCCCGCAGGCGCTCCACCACCGAACTCTCCGAACGGCGCCTCGAAAAGCAATCTGAACGCCGGCGCCTCATTCTCAAGCGCGTTGGGGTTCTCGGCGGCGGAGTTTTTCTGGTGCTCACCCTCGTGTGGGTACTGTTCTTCTCCTCGATCTTGGGCTTGCAGAAGGATGACATTACGGTATCTGGGCTCAACGATCAGGAGGCGGTCACTGAAGCCGAGGTGATCGCCGTCGTCGGCGAATGGGAAGGATCTCCAACGCTCCGGCTACCGGAATCGACCATTGAATCCTCCCTCACGGAATCGTTCCCACTCATCGAAACAGCCAATGTGAACGGACAGGCGCCGCACGGTGCGAACGTGACCCTCACGTTGCGCGAGCCCATCGCCTGTTTACTCGAAGATGGTGAATGCGTGGCAATCGATGCCCACGGCGCCAGAATTCCTGTGCCGGAGGAGACCGCCGATGCCCTTCCACGCCTGACCTTGGACAAGGGACAGGATGCGGCAGGGGAGGCCGCCATGTCCATGATTGAGGTGCTTGATGCGTTGCCGGCTGGGACACGTGAGCGCGTCGAATCTATTGAAGTTAGCGATACGCTCCAAATGACTCTCAAACTCAACGGTGGCGCTGAGGTGACGTGGGGCCGCGCGGAGGATAACGATTTTAAGGCTGAGGTGCTGACCGTGCTGCTTGAACAAGAGGCGGACAGCTATGACGTATCGGTTCCGAGCGCCCCGGTGACTGGCTAGTTCTCGCCCAGTTTTGGTGAACTTTACGGGCAATGCTGCGACACACCACGGCGGTCATTGATACCGCTGCCCGTTCCCTCTACCTTTTCCGCGAAGTCAGATACGTAAAACCTCAAGTACTTCTTGAGGTCTGAAAGGAAGAGTCCATGCCAGCCATGAATAACGCTGCGAATATTAAAGTGATCGGGGTAGGCGGTGGCGGCGTCAATGCCGTTGACCGCATGATCCAAGACGGCTTGGTGGGCGTGGAGTTCATTGCCGTCAATACGGACGGCCAGTCACTCGTCAAATCTGAAGCCGATACCAAGCTTGATATCGGGCGGGATGTGTCACGTGGCCTCGGTGCGGGGGCCGATCCCGCCATTGGCACGCGTGCAGCAGAAGAAAACGTTGAAGTCATCCGGGCCGCCTTGGAAGGCTCCGATATGGTGTTCGTGACCGCTGGCGAAGGCGGTGGCACCGGTACCGGCGCCGCGCCCATCGTTGCGAACATCGCTCGTGAACTCGAGGCCCTGACGGTAGGTGTTGTCACCCGCCCATTCGAATTCGAAGGCCTGCAGCGTGCCAACAACGCAATGTCCGGGATCGAATCGCTGCGCAAATCTGTGGACACGCTCATCGTGATCCCCAACGATCGCCTGCTGGAGATCGCGGAGGACAACTTGTCCATTATCGAAGCTTTCCATCTTGCTGACGATGTCCTGCGCTCAGGCGTCAAGGGAATCTCTGATCTCATCACCATTCCCGGGCTTGTGAACCTCGACTTCGCCGATGTGAAGGCGATCATGAAGGATGCGGGCACCGCCCTCATGGGGATTGGCGCCGCTAGCGGTGAGGATCGCGCGATGCGAGCAACAGAGAACGCCATCTCTTCTCCGCTTCTGGAAGCCAGCATTGATGGAGCGCACGGTGTTTTGCTCTCCTTCCAAGCCGGCGCTGATTTCTCCATGAAGGAGATGTCTGGTGCTGCTCGGTTGGTGAAGGAATCGGTGGATCCCAATGCCAACATCATCGTGGGAACGATCATCGATGAATCGTTGGGCGATGAAGTTCGCGTGACGGTTATTGCCGCAGGTTTCGACGATCATACCGATCACCTCCTGCTTCAGGGCCGCGGGCAGCAGCCTCAGGCCGCTTCCTCAGCGCACGCCACCACCGCCGAACCCGAGAAGGAGCCGGCTTTGGCCTTTGAGGAGACCGCCGTGGCAACGCCTGCCCGCCCAGTAGCACAGGCACCCGAACATCAGGAGGTTCCGCCTGCCGTGGCAGAGCCCACCGAGCGCCGCTCCAACAACGATTTGGACATCCCGCTCTTCCTGTTCGAGGAGAACTAAGAGAATAAGGCTTCGGCGCCGATGCGCCGGGGAAGGCATCTTCGGGTGTCTGACTTCAGACGGCCCGCACCGTGTGGCGCGGGCCGTCACCATACCTAGCGAGGGTTGATGAGTTTAGTGTCATGGGCCGTGGATCAGGCCGTTCCGGGCGGCAGGGTGCGGGCGGGCTTCACCAGCCGTTTCGGGGGAGTCTCAAGCGGCCCATACGCGAGCCTCAACCTTGGGCAACACGTGGGAGACGATTCCGCCGCCGTGGCGAAGAACCGTGCACTCTTAGCGCAGGAGCTTGGCGCTGCGCCCGGGTGGATGGATCAGGTGCACGGGGCGCGGCTGGCCGCCGCGGTGGCAGGCTCCACTGAGCCTGCGACCGATGGCCTGTTGGTTTCTTCGGGGACAAGCGGCGCGGGGACAAGCGGCGCGAACGCCGCGTGCGTCATGGTGGCGGACTGCGTGCCGCTGTTGCTGCTTCGCACGGATACGCCAGGCGGGGCGGCGGTCCACGTGGGCCGGGCGGGATTCCTTGCCGGTATTGCTGCGAACGCCGTGCGGGCCCTCGGCGCTCCAGAATCCACGATCGCCGTGTTGGGACCGTCGATTTGTGGCGGGTGCTACGAGGTCCCAGAACACATGGCCGCGGCCGCCGGGCAGGTTGAGCCGTCCGCCGTGAGCCAAACACGATGGGGAACCCCGTCCATCGATATCCCGCGTGGGCTTCGCGCGCAGCTGGAGCGAAGCGGCGTTACTAAGATCGTGGACACTGGCGTATGCACGCGAGAATCGGAGGATTACTTCTCCCACCGGCACGCAAGCGAGTCAGGCCAGCCAACGGGCCGGTTCGTCGGAGTGGTCCATGTGATGGGAGATAGCCCCGCCGATTGTGGCGACACACCTGCTCAGCCTCACGGGGCTGGCGGTGAAGGTCTAATACCTTGAAAATTACAGGATGAATTAGCAGAGGGATAGCTATGGCTAAGAACGCATTCCAACGGCTCGTGAACAAGGCCTCCGTTGCTGACGAAGGCTATGAAGACGAGTACTACGACGATTATGAAGATGTGGGTTACTTCGATGAGAACGAGGAGCCAGAAGTGACTCCCATTCGTTCCGTTGCGGCTGGCGGAGATATCGCCCGGATCATCACGGTGTGGCCAAAGTCCATTGATGGTGGCCAAGAGTTCGCTGATCCTTACCGCAAGGGGATCCCGGTGATTCTCAATATGACGGCAGCGCCAGATGGCGAGCGCCGGCGGATTCTCGATTTCGCCATGGGCGTGTGCTACGGGCTGCGGGGCAAGGTGAACAAGATCTCCAATGACGTGTTCCTTATGACGCCGCATCAGGTGACCGTCGAGGCAAGCCACCCGGAGGAGTCCTCCGACTTCTAATATGGGAACACTTTTTAGCCTCTTAGCCCTCGCATGCGGGCTTTACACAGTTGTGCTTGTTGCACGAATTGTTATTGACCTTGTCATTAATATTTCAAGGGATTGGGTCCCAACCGGTCCGCTTCTGGTCATGTCCAACATTATTTTTGGACTGACCGATCCGCCATTGAGATTCCTCGCACGCTTCATCCCGCCGCTACGCTTGGGTTCTATCCAGTTCGATATTGGCTTCCTCCTGCTCTTTATCGGGATTCAATTCCTTCAGCAAACTTTCCTGTATTTGTCCGTTAACTAAAGACATGCCGCTCAACTTCTGTCACTATATGAACATGAGTATCTGATTTCAGGTACGCTCTTCCTGTAAGTGACTCGTACGGGCCACATTGTCAATTTGACCGAGAACGTAGAGGTGAACACTCATGGCGCTGCTCACGGAACATGACGTCGTCAATATGCGCTTCAAGGAGCCTAGGTCGCTCGAAGAAGGATACGATCAGGACGAAGTCGATTTCTTCCTTGATGAGGTGGCTGAGTCCATCGCCCAGCTGACGAAGGACAAGGCCGAACTTGAGAACCAGCTCAAGGTTTCTCAGGCCCGCGTAACGGAGCTTGAAGGTGGCGCCGCAGCGCCAGAACAGGCTCCCGATTCCGCAACCTCTACCGCATCCTTCCCGGCTCAGGGTCACGATGCCGAATCGGCTACTGGCCTGTTGGCCATGGCTCAGGAGCTCCACGATAAGCACGTGAGCGAAGGCAAGGCGGAAGGTGACCGCATCATCTCCGAAGCGAACCAGCGCAGCGAGCAAATCCTTGGTGATGCGCAGTCCGAGTACAACCGCACACTCACTCAGCTGGAGCAGGAGCGCGGCCTACTGGAGCGCAAGATCTCCGAGCTACGCGATTTCGAGCGCGATTACCGCACACGCCTCAAGAGCTACCTCGAGTCCCTCTTGAGCAACGTTGAAGTTGGGCAGAACCCAGCGGACGGCCTCCAGAACTAAGAGAGCCTTTTAGGTGAACGGCGGTAGCTCATGCTACCGCCGTTTGTCATGACCGAAGGAGAAGCGTGAGCAGCACCAAGAAGCGATTGGGCTGGGCTGGAGCCGTAGCCGTGTTGGTCATCCTCATTGACCTACTCAGTAAGCAATGGGCCCTCAGCACTCTCGATGACGGGCGCCGAATCGATGTACTGGGCGATTTCTTCGGCTTTAAGCTGTACTTTAACCCCGGCGCAGCGTTCTCGCTTGGCGCTGACTCAACGCTGATCTTTACCGTCATTGCCTCGGCGGTTGTGATCGCCATGCCGTTCATTATCCGGCGCATCGCCTCCATGCCGTGGGCTATTTCCCTTGGGCTCGTATGGGGTGGGGCGGCCGGAAACCTTATCGACCGCTTGTTCCGCGACCCGGGAATTGGGCACGGGCACGTTATCGATTTCATGGCATACGCCGATTGGTTCATTGGGAACGTGGCGGATGCGGCGCTCGTTATTGGAGTGGTGCTTCTGGCGATTCTCTCCTTCCGGGACGTCCCTAGTTCGGATTCGTCCACGGCGATAGATATCGACGACGACGGCGACGTGGCAGAGGCCGCCGGTGGCGAAACCAATGACTGAGCGGCGGTACTACCCCGTCCCAGACGGGTTAGCGGGGGAGCGCGTGGATGCCGCCGTGGCGCGGATGACGGGCCTGTCCCGCACCGTGGCGGCCCGGCTCATCGAATCCTCAGAGGTTCTCGTTGACGGCCGTGCCGTCGGGAAGTCGGACCGTGCTCAAGCCGGACAGGTTCTTGAAGTTGTGATGCCGGCCCCGGTTGTGATTGAACCGAAAGCAAGCTCTGTGGAGCTCCCATTGCTCTATGAGGATGATGACGTCGTCGTCGTCAATAAACCGGCCGGGCTTGCGGCCCACCCCTCCGTGAACTTTGAAGGCCCGGACGTACTGGGGGCACTTTTGGCTCAAGGAGTCCAGCTCACCACCTCAGGGCCACCGGAGCGCAAAGGGATCGTCCACCGCTTGGACGTTGGGACCTCCGGCTGCATGGTGGTAGCAAAGTCCGAATGGGCGTATTCGGTACTCAAGCAGGCATTTCGCGACAGAACGGTGAAGAAGATCTACCACGCTCTGGTGCAGGGCCACCCCGATCCCATGGCGGGAACGATCGATGCGCCGATCGCGCGCGATCACAGGCATCAGTGGAAGATGGGGATTCGTAGCGATGGGCGGCGGTCCGTGACGCACTACGAAACCAGCGAGGCGATGGCGGGCGGATCACTGCTCGAGGTCCACTTGGAAACGGGCAGAACGCATCAGATCCGCGTACATATGGCGGCTATTGGGCATCCGTGCGTTGGCGATGAGATGTATGGGGCTGACCCCACGCTTTCCGCCAAGCTGGGCCTAGACAGGCAGTGGCTGCACGCGGTGACCCTAGGATTCGAGCACCCGGCAACGGGGGAGTGGGTGGAGTTTTCCAGCGAGTATCCCCCCGAACTTGAGGCGTCCCTCGAATTGATGCGCGAAGGAGTCTATCGGTGAGCGGCGATGTCACGATTGAGACGGTGGCTACCACTGATCAGCTGGAGCGCTGCTTCGCTATTCGATTCGCCGTGTTTGTTGACGAACAGCGGGTTCCCCCTGAAGAAGAAATGGACGCTCTGGATCGGGCGGACACAACCATTCACCTGCTGGCAAGCGTGGATGGCGAAGATCTGGGCACGCTGCGCGTGCTTGGAGAGGGGGCGGGGCACTGCCATATCGGGCGCGTCGCGGTGCATTCCCGGGCGCGGGGCACCGGGATGGGGCGCCTCCTGATGGAACGAGCGGGGGAGGTGGCGCTGGAGCGCTGCGCTGACGATCAGGGCCACCTGCGAATCGAGCTATCGGCTCAGGAACAAGCGATGGGCTTCTATCAGGCCTGCGGGTATTCGCCTGTCAGTGGGGAACGTTACCTTGATGCCGGTATTTGGCATCAGGATATGGCTCTGGAGCTCACGCGAAAGTAGTGTCCGCGAGACGCCGCTCTCACCTTCGATGTGCCAACGTGTGGGAGCCGGATACTAGACTGACACCATGGCTAAGGACTTCGCTCACCTTCACGTGCACACGGAATACTCCATGCTGGATGGGGCCGCCAAAATCAAGAAGCTCGTGGCCGAAGCCAAGGCACAGAACCAGAAATCTGTGGCCATCACGGATCATGGGTACTGCTTTGGGGCCTACGAGTTCTACAAGGCTGCCAAGGCTCAGGACATCAAGCCGATCGTTGGCATCGAGGCGTATGTGACGCCGGGAACCTCGCGTTTCGGGTCCGATCGAGTTCTTTGGGGCGTTGAGGGCCAGCGGGCGGATGACGTGTCCGCCCGTGGCGCCTATACCCACCTCACCCTCTTGTCCGAGAACAACACCGGGATGCACAACCTGTTCAGGATGTCCTCTCGGGCCTCGCTTGAGGGGCAGATGGGCAAGTGGCCGCGGATGGATATGGACTTGCTGGAGCAGTATCACGAGGGCCTCATCGCAACTGCCGGTTGCCCATCGGGAGAAGTTCAAACGCGGCTTCGGCTTGGACAACACGAGAAGGCCCTCGAGGCGGCCGGAACCATGCAGGAGCTGTTCGGCAGGGACAACTACTTCGTGGAGATCATGGATCACGACAATGCGATCGAGCGCCGTGTCCGTAACGATCTGCTGGATCTGGCCAAGAAGATCAACGCGCCGATCGTGGCTACCAATGATTCCCACTATGTTGGCCCCAATGATGGGACCATTCAGGATGCGATGCTGTGCATCAACTCCGGTTCCACGCTTCAGGATCCGAACCGCTTCACATTCGATGGCACCGGGTATCACCTGCGGTCAAGCGCGGATATGTGGGACCTTTTCGGGGATATCCCGGGCGCCTGCGAAAACTCTCTTGCGATTGCCGAACGGTGCGACGTCTCCTTCACCACTGCGGATGAGGGAGCGAACTACATGCCGGTGTTCCCTGTTCCTGACGGTGAGGACATCACCTCCTGGTTCGTCAAGGAAGTCGAACGCGGCCTCCACGTGAGGTTCGGTGGGCAGATCCCGCAGGACGTTCGTGAGCGTGCGGATTACGAAGTGGGAGTTATTACCCAGATGGGCTACCCGGGCTACTTCCTCGTGGTGGCTGACTACATCAAATGGGCCAAGGAACACGGTATTCGCGTGGGACCGGGCCGCGGATCGGGCGCAGGTTCGATGGTGGCCTATGCTCTGGAAATTACCGAGCTTGACCCCATCAAGTACGATCTCCTGTTCGAGAGGTTCCTGAACCCCGAGCGTGTATCCATGCCTGATATCGATGTGGATTTCGATGAGCGCCGCCGCGGTGAAGTGATCGAATACGTGGAACAGAAGTACGGCGCTGACAAGGTATCTCAGGTTGTCACCTTCGGCACCATTAAGACGAAGCAGGCCCTCAAGGACGCGGCGCGCGTTCAGGGCTACCCCTTCGAAATGGGCGAGCGTATGACGAAGGCTCTGCCGCCCGGGGTGCAAGGCAAGGACATCCCTCTCTCCGGGGTATTTGATGAGAAGAATGATCGGTATCAGGAGGCCGGGGATTTTCGGCAGCTGGTCCAAACTGATCAGGATGCCAAGCGTGTGTTCGATCTGGCCTCGGGCCTAGAAGGGCTGACGAGGCAGTGGGGCGTGCACGCATGTGCGATTCTCATGAGCTCGGTTCCGCTGACCGATGTGATTCCCGTGATGAAGCGGCCCGCCGATGGAGCCGTCATCACCCAGTTTGAATACCCCTTATGTGAGGAATTGGGAATCCTCAAGATGGACTTCCTCGGGCTGTCCAACCTCACCGTCATTGACGATGCCCTCCACAACATCGAAATGAACAACAAGGAGCCGCTGGAGATCGAGGGCGTTTCGCTCGAAGACCCGGCTACCTTCGGATTGCTGCAGCGCGCCGAAACTCTGGGTATCTTCCAGCTGGACGGCGCGGGGATGCGCGTGCTTCTCAAGCAGATGAAGCCTACCGAATTCGAGGACATCTCCGCCGTGAGCGCCCTCTATCGGCCAGGGCCGATGGGCATGAACTCGCATACCAACTACGCCCTGCGTAAGAATGGCCTGCAAAAGATGGATCCCATCCATCCGGAGTTGGAGGAACCGCTCAAGGACATTCTTGGGACCACCTATGGCCTGATTGTGTATCAGGAGCAGGTGATGCAGATTGCTCGGACATGTGCGGGCTTCACCATGGGGCAAGCAGATACCCTGCGTAAGGCCATGGGTAAGAAGAAGATTGATGTGCTGAATCAGCAGTTCAAAGGCTTCTCCAAGGGCATGATGGATAACGGCTACTCCAAGGAGTGCGTGGATACTCTGTGGGGCGTGCTGGTGCCGTTCGCGCAGTACGCGTTCAACCGTTCGCATTCCGCCTGCTACGGATTGATCTCCTACTGGACCGCCTACCTCAAGGCGAACTATCCAGTCGAATACATGGCGGCGGTTCTCACCTCCAAGAAGGACAACAAGGACAAGCTGGCCCTGTACCTAGCAGAAGCGCACCGGATGGGCATCCAAGTGCTAGTCCCAGACGTCAACGAATCCTTGGCGAACTTCTCCGCCGCCGGTGATGAGATCCGCGTGGGACTGTCCGCGGTTCGCAATGTGGGAACGAACGTTGTATCCGGAATTGTCAAGGCCCGCGAGGAGAAGGGCAACTTCACCTCCTTCCAAGATTTCCTCGATAAAGTGCCGCTTCCCGTGTGCAACAAGCGCGCCATCGAGTGCCTGGTGAAAGCTGGCGCCTTCGATTCGATGGGGTACACCCGCCGCGCCCTCCTCTCGCGGGTTGAAGAAGCTGTGGATTCGGTTGTTTCGCTCAAGAAGAATGAAGCTGTGGGCCAATTCGATCTGTTCGGTGGCGCCGGGGTGGATGTGGGGAGCGGCGTGGATGTTGTGATCCCCGATCTTCCCGAATGGGACAAGAAGGCCAAGCTGGATCACGAACGTGACATGCTGGGCCTGTACGTGTCCGATCACCCGCTTTCCGGGATGGAGCACGTGTTGGAACGTGCAGCGGACACGACGATTGTGCGCCTGATGAACGAGGAAGAGCCCGTTGACGGTTCAACGGTGACTCTCGCGGGTCTCATCACCTCGGTTCAGCCCCGCGTGTCCAAGAAGAACGGCAAGCTGTGGGCCACGGTGACACTCGAGGATCTCTCGGGCAGCACAGATATCAACTTCTTCCCTCAGACCTATCCAACAGTTTCCACCATGCTGGTTCAGGACACGGTAGCGATCGTGACGTGCCGCCTTCAGGTTCGTGACGGCTCTATCCAGCTCTCGGCTCAGAGCATGCAGCTGCCGTCTAACGATCTGCTGCCGGATTCTCCGCTGGATCTTCGCCTGCCAGAGCGCATGTGCACGCAGCAGCTCATGTCCTCACTGGCCGATGTTCTGCATTCCTACCCAGGGCAGGCCCCGGTTCGCCTCCACATTGAGCGCCCCGGCTTGACCTCAGTAGTGCAGGTGGATCAGCAGTTCTACGTCAGCCCCACATCCGGCATGATCTCGGATCTCAAGGTTCTGTTGGGGCGGCACTGCCTCGTTTAACCTTGCCGCGCCGAAACCTGCACGGCAACTTCGCCATCGGCAAGATTGAGTGCCACAACATCGCCATCGTCGAGATGGTGGCCACGGCGGGTCTCCACCTGTCCGTTAACGGTGATATCGCCCATCTCGATCATTTCGCGGGCCTCGCCCCCGGTTTCGGCCAACGAGGCGAGCTTGACGAACTGCCCGAGTTTGATGGGTAGGGCTACTTCGAACTGATTCACTGTGACTCCTGAACGTGGCTGTGCTGGCGAACCCTCCTCGGGCGCAGCACCGTGACATATACGAGGATACTCACAACCAGCGTGCAGATCACGGCGATACCAGCCGGGGAGCCAGCCGCCGCGGAGATCATGGCGCCCCACACGGCAAATCCAATCGTTGAGTAGATGGCGGCCCACGCCAGCCAACCGGGAGTGGCGGCAAGAATCCAGCGCGGCACGCTCACGCCCAACGCACCCGCCCCAACAATGACAACCGTTTGAAAGCCGACGGTCAGGAAGGACAGGGGGACGGCGATGAGACCGCGATCCCTGACAATCTGGGCCCCGCGCTGCGTTGAGTCAGAATGAACCCAGCTCCACACGCTAAGCCGCCATCCCTCGCTGGGCTGGCGCGCTTTAAGCGCCATGTAGTTTCCGTATCGTCCCAGACCGTATGTTGCGGTGGATCGGAGCGAGACCACCATGAACAGAAACAGGTAAACCCCGATAAACGGGCCGTTACTAATGAAGTCAGGAATCGACATGCCTAAAGTGTAACTGTTCCAGATAGTTTGCGACACGGATAACCCGTGTGAGCCAAATGTCAATATTTACCATGGCAGAGTTTGCGACAGCTGTGGGAGGGGCCGCCGCGCCCGTCAGGTTTCGCGAGTCTCCGCTTGGCACTGGGCACACAGGCCCCAGATTTCGATTGTGTGGGAGGTGACGGTAAACCCAGATTCTTCGGCTGCTTCGTGAGCCCACCGCTCTACTTGTTCGGCGGCAACCTCAACCGTGCGCCCGCACCGCGTACAGACAATGTGGTGATGATGCGCCTGACTATCGCAGTGGCGGTAGAGAGTCTCGGAATCGGCGCGCAACACGTCCAGCTTGCCTTCGTCCGCCAGCGCCGTTAGCGTGCGGTACACCGTTGCCAGCCCAATGGTATGTCCTGAATCCGTCAACTGATCGTGCAGCTCCTGAGCACTGACGAACTCGGGTGTGTGCTCCATCAAGGCGGTGATTGCGGCACGCTGCGCGGTGTTTCTACTAGCCATGGTTCCTCCCTGCCACAAGGTTCTGTTCGGACGAGCCTTCCCGTGAGCATGGCTCTGCGGCCGCTGCACTGGCTCTCTTGCGCCGGCGGAAACTACCGAGCGTCAGATTCGTGACGGCTACGATGGCGTACAGCCCGATGAGGAGCATGACGATCGTGGCGCCGGGGGATGCCGGCACGTGATAGGTGATAATCAAACCGGTAAGGCAGGCCACAACTCCGATCGTTTGGGAGATGTACATGGTTTTGGTGAATGAGGTGGACAGCAGTTGGGCAACGGCAACCGGAACAATCATGATGGCCGAAACGAGGAGAACGCCTACCACTCGCATGGAGACCGAGACGGTTAAAGCGGCCACAACGGCAACCAGAATGTTGAGGGTGCGCACGGGCAGGCCGCACGCCTTCGCGAACTCTTCATCGTGCGATAGCGCGAAGAGAGGCCCTCGCAACCCCACGCCAATCACCAGAATCACGGCCGCCAACGCGATCGTGTAACGCACATCCGCGGCCGATACGGTGGCGATCGAACCAAAGAGGTAGCTCGTGAGGTTCGTGGTTGTCCCCCCGGCTAATCGGATGAGGAGGACGCCGCCGGCAATGCCGCCATAGAACAACATGGCCAGAGCCACGTCCCCGCCCGTCCTGCCTTGGGCGCGGACCACCTCGATCAGGATGGCGCCGATCAATGAGGCGATGATCGCGCCGGGTATGGCAAGGACGTCATTGGGGGAGAGCCCCAGCGCTCCGGCGGCCAGCCAACCCACGGCCACGCCCGTTAGGGATATGTGGCCGATGCCGTCTCCCATCAGCGCCATGCCCCGCTGAACGAGGTACGTGCCAACAACTGGGGCAGAAATACCCACCAGAATGGCCACGATAAGCGCGCGTTGCATGAGAGGCGATGCCAGCATCGTAGAAAAGGTTTCGATCATCGTGCTGTCTCCGTTCGTAGGACGGGGGCGTGATGGGGTACGTGGTCCGTATCGGGATGGTGGTGCGCCGGATCGTCGCCTCCCGGTGCGCCCGGGGCTCCCGGCGGGCCGTCAAACACGACGTGCCCATCTTCCAGCACGATGGCATGGTCAATGAGTTCGGTTAGTTCGCCCGTCTCGTGGAGCACCGTCACGATGGTGACGCCCTGATCGCGTAGCCCCGCCAGAGTGTGCGCCAATGCCTCGCGTGAATCGCGATCAATGCCGGCTAACGGCTCGTCCAGAACGAGCAGATCGGGGTGGCGAACCAGTGCGCGAGCTATCAACACTCGCTGGGACTGCCCGCCCGAAAACACGTGGACGTGTTCGTTTGCTCGGTCCGCCAGTCCAACCGCGCTGAGTGCCTCCAGCGCGGCGCGCTTGGCCTTCTTTCCACGATCCGCCCAGAGCGCCTTCGGGCCGAGCAAGCCGGATCTGACAACCTCAAGCGCCGTGGCTGGCACACCGGAAGCCGCCGCCACCCGCTGGGGAACGTAGCCCAGCCGGTCCCACGGAACGCGGCTGTGATGAGTGATATTCGTTCCGAACACGCTTGCGGTGCCGCCCGAGGGAGGGATCACCCCCATGATGGTGCGGATCAGCGTGGATTTGCCCGATCCGTTGGCTCCCAGAATGGCGACGGTTTCGCCTTCGTGGATGTTCAGTGACACCCGATGAAGGATCCGGGAGCTCCCCAGAATCACGTCTAGGTCATGCGTGCTGATAACGGGCATCTCCGCGTGTATCTCTTTCTCTTGGTAATTTAGGCTCTATTGGCAATCCAAGGCCGCGCGAAGCTCCGTGAGATTCCCGTCCATTGCGGTGATGTAATCCCCATCATCTGGCTCGGACTCCAGCGCATTGAGAACGGAGAGGTGTGCGCCAGTTTCGTTGGCAAGAGACTCGGCGGTTTTCGGGGACGCCAGCTGTTCGGCGAATACGGTGGTGGTGCCTGTTTCCTCAATGGCCTCGGAAATGCTGGCGATATCGGAGGGGCTCGGCTCGGCTTCAGGATCAATCCCGGAAATCGATAGCTGAGCGATGTCATTCTTATCCGTGATGTAGCCGAACGCTGCATGAGTAGTCACGATAGTGTTGCGCTCGCATGTTTTCAGGCCCGCCCCGAACCGCTCATCGAGTTCTGTCAGGTCACCGGCAACGCTCTGTTGATTGGCCTCGTAGCTGTCCGAGTTAGCGGTATCCGCCGCGGCAAGCGCTGTCTCGATCTGCCCACTTGCTGACTCCATGCGCGCCGGGTCCAGCCAGAAGTGAGGATCGAGATTGTCTTCCTCGTGGCTGTGTCCGTCGTCGTCGTTATGATCGTGTTCGTCCTCTAACGGAGCCAAATCCACGGCGCCGGACAACTCAACGATTTCTGGACCCGAGATGGACTGGACCGCATCGTCCATGGATGGCTGGAATCCCTGAACGTACACCACAAGGTCCGCATCATTCATTTTCGCGATATCGGCCGGGGCAAGTTCGAAATCGTGAGGTTCAACGTTCGAAGGCGTCATAGAAATGACGTTGACGTTCTCTCCTCCCACTTGTTCCACTAACCACGCCAGTGGGTAAAAGGACGTGGCAACCGTCAGCTGGCCATCGGAAGCGTCCGTATCATCGGACACCGCGGAGCAAGCGGAAAGGGCGAGCGTTGCACTCGCGACGGAGATGGCGGCAAGGAGTTTCTTCATGAGAATCATTATCAACAAAGTTGAGAACGATTGTCAATTAGAAAGGAGCGACGTGTGTTGGCCCACGTGGTCCCGCCTCGCAGCGGCGCCCGCCAATGGGTAGGATGACGGGGATCTGCATCGCCCAGATGCGGCACAACTACGCATCATCCAGATGCGTCATGAAAGGAGATCGCGCATGGCCAAACCGGCACCATCGCGCCTCGATAACGTTATTGCGCTCGCAAAGCGCCGCGGTTTTGTTTTCCCCTGTGGTGAGATCTACGGCGGAACACGGAGCGCGTGGGATTACGGCCCGCTCGGCGTGGAACTCAAGGAGAACATCAAGCGTCAATGGTGGAGAAACATGGTGACTTCACGCGACGATGTGGTGGGCCTTGATTCCTCCATTATCCTCCCCAAGGATGTGTGGATCGCCTCCGGCCACGTGGGTGTATTCAACGATCCGCTCACCGAATGCCTCTCCTGCCACAAGCGATTCCGCTTCGATCAGATGCAGGAAGAATACGCGGAGCGCAAAGGTATTGAGGACCCGGATTCAGTGGAGCTGGCCGTGCTGCCATGCCCGAACTGTGGAACGCGCGGCCAGTGGACCGAGCCCCGCGATTTCAACATGATGCTCAAGACTTATCTGGGCCCCGTCGAGGACGAATCGGGTATGCACTACCTGCGCCCCGAAACCGCTCAGGGCATCTTCGTGAACTTCCAGAACGTCATGACCTCCGCGCGCAAGAAGCCGCCGTTCGGCATCGGCCAGATCGGCAAGTCCTTCCGCAACGAGATCACCCCGGGCAATTTCATCTTCCGCACCCGTGAGTTCGAGCAGATGGAGATGGAGTTCTTCGTTGAGCCAGGAACCGACGAGGACTGGCACCAGTACTGGATCGATTACCGCCGCGACTGGTACGTGGGGCTGGGCATCGATCCGGAGCATCTGCGGATGTATGAACATCCCCAGGAGAAGCTCTCGCATTACTCCAAGCGCACCGTGGATATCGAGTACAAGTTCGGCTTCTCCGGATCCGATTGGGGCGAACTCGAGGGAATCGCCAACCGCACCGATTTCGATCTGAGCACGCACTCCAAGCACTCCGGCAAGGACCTGTCCTACTTCGATCAGGCGACGGGCAAGCGTTGGACTCCCTACGTTGTGGAGCCCGCAGCCGGCTTGACCCGTTCCCTCATGGCCTTCCTTGTTGAGGCCTACGTTGAGGATGAGGCTCCCAACACGAAGGGCGGGGTGGATAAGCGTGTTGTTCTCAAGCTGGATCCTAGGCTCGCGCCCGTGAAGGCTGCGGTTTTGCCGTTGTCCCGTTCGGAGAAGCTATCGCCCGTGGCACGTGAGTTGGCGAGCACGCTTCGTCAGTTCTGGAACGTTGAGTTTGACGATGCCGGGGCCGTTGGGCGCCGGTATCGCCGCCACGATGAGATCGGGACCCCGTTCTGTATCACGGTGGATTTCGATTCGCTCGACGACGACGCCGTGACCATTCGCGATCGCGACACCATGGAGCAGGTGCGTATCCCGATCGCCGACGTGCAGGGATATCTCGCGCAGCGGCTGGTGGGCTGCTGAGGAGGCTTTTAGTAGGTTGCGCGTTGACCCTTTGCGGCGCCTGTTGACATGTTGCAGCATGTCTCGAGGAGCCGTAAGGGGTCAACAGCCACACATTTAGCATCGTCTGCATGGTCAGGAGGTAACGGATGGAATCGTCCCCGGTTCAGCTGGGTGCGCTCACGCTGGATACTCCCGTGATGCTCGCGCCAATGGCGGGCGTGACGAATCCGCCGTTCCGGCAGCTGTGCCGTGAGGCGGGGGAAGCGGGCCTGAAGGCAGCTGGATACGCGTGGGGTGACCGGGCGGACCTGCTCGGTGGCTCGGATCGGACGGGGCCGCACGCGCCCGCCGGTCTATGGGTGTGTGAAATGGTGACTACCCGCGCCCTCGTTGAACGCAACGCGGAAACGATGAACATGATCAAGCCGGATCCGGGCGATCCTGTGCGGTCGATTCAGCTTTATGGAGTTGAGCCGAAAACAACGGCGGAGGCCGTGAGGATTCTTGTAGGGGAGAACCGCGCCGATCACATTGACTTGAACTTCGGTTGTCCGGCCCCCAAGGTGACGCGCAAGGGCGGGGGATCCGCTCTTCCATGGAAACTGGACCTATTTGAGGAGCTGACGCGCGCCGCGGTGCGAGCCTCTGAGGAGGCCAGCAAGGATCGGGGTTTCACCGTGCCGATCACCGCGAAGGTTCGGATCGGTGTAGATGACCAGCACACCACGTTTGTTGATGCGGCTCGGATCGCTGAAGATGCGGGAATCGTTGGCCTGACCTTGCATGCGCGAACCACGGCGCAGCACTATTCGGGGCACGCTCACTGGGAGCGGATTGGCGAACTTGTGCAGGCAACCGATCTTCCCGTGCTCGGCAACGGCGATGTATTCGAAGTGAGCGATGTTCAACGGATTATGGAGCAGACAGGGTGCGCCGGCGTTGCTGTGGGCCGCGGGTGTCAGGGACGGCCTTGGCTGTTCCACGATATGGCGGCGTTTTATCACGGCAGCAATGAGCGCGCGAGGCCGTGGCTGAGCGAAGTGGCGGACGTGATCGTTCGCCACGCCGAACTCTCGATCGAACACTTCAACGGTGATGAACACCGTGCCCTGCGTGAGCTGCGCAAACACATGGCGTGGTATCTCAGGGGTTTTGCCGTAGGCGGCGAGGCCCGCAACGCGTTGGCCCTAGTGTCCACTTTGGCGGAGTTGAAGGAACGTCTCGGAGGGCTCGAGGATCAGCCCTACCCGGACGCGGCGGAAGGCGCACGGGGCCGCGCTGGTAACCCGAAACAGCCACACCTGCCAGAGGGCTGGCTCGATTCCCGCGAGTTGAACGAGGCCCAGCGCGCGAAAATCGCGCTTGCCGAGGTGAACGTTTCTGGCGGTTAAACGCGAAAAACGGGTAGGCTCGCACTGTGAATGAACGTTACGGGCCATCCGATATGGAGCGGTGGGTACAAGAATCCGCCAAATCTCCAAGCCGCACGGAATTTGAGCGTGATCGGGCACGGGTTCTCCACTCCTCGGCGCTGCGTCGGCTTGGCGCAAAAACCCAGGTGCTCGGCCCCGAATCGGACGATTTCATTCGCACGCGGCTCACTCACTCCTTGGAAGTTGCCCAGATTGGGCGATCACTCGGAAAGAATCTTGGCTGTGACCCGGACATTGTGGAGACTGCCTGCCTGTGCCACGATCTTGGCCACCCGCCCTTCGGGCATAACGGAGAACATGCGCTTGACGAAGTATCCGGTGATATCGGGGGATTCGAGGGCAACGCCCAAACGCTCCGCCTTCTGACTCGATTGGAGCCGAAGCGAGTCACGGTATCGGGTACGCCTGCCGGCCTCAACTTGACGCGAGCAAGCTTGGATGCCGTGCTCAAGTATCCGTGGTTTGCTGGTCAAGCGCCGGGTGGCAGCAAGAAGTTTAACGTGTATGGCGATGACGCCCCGGTGTTCGAATGGACGCATGGTGTGATGGGCACGGCGAAGTGCGTGGAAGCCCAGATCATGGATTTGGCTGACGATATCGCCTACTGCGTGCACGATGTGGAAGATGCGGTGGTGCGCCAGTTTGTCCGGCCGCGATTTCTACGGGACCCGAGCCAACAGGATCAGATCGTCAAAGCAACTGAGTCGTGGTACGGGCGTCCCGGCGCTGACAGGTTTGGGGCGGCTTTGGAGCGGTTGCTTGCCGAAGAGGAGTGGCCCGAGGATTTTACGGGGTCATACGGTGACCTTGCCCTGATGAAGGATTTGACCAGTGATTTGATCGGACGGTTTATCTCCTCAGTATGCGAAGCTACCTATGCGGCCCACGGTACCGGTCCGCTCGTCCGGTATGACGGGAATGTGGTGATCCCACAGGAAACTCAGGATGAGATCACCATTCTCAAGGGGATAGCCGTTGAGTACGTCATGATGCCGCGGGAAACCGAGCCTCTCTACTATGAGCAGCGCACGCTCCTGTTTGATCTGGTTGATGCGCTGGTCCAACGCCCCGAGGAAATGGAACCGCACTTCTATGAGATGTGGGGGCCAGCTGATGAAAACGGGCGGCTGCGCGTTGTCGTCGATCAGGTGGCTTCTCTCACCGATCAGTCCGCCCGTCAATGGCATTCGCGGCTGTGTGGCATGTTCTGGAATTAGGGCTGGCATGCATGGTTGTGTGGGAACGGAGAACTAGGATAGGGCTATGGCAGGGCTGATCAGGCGCGAGGATATCGATGAGGTTCGCGCCCGCACGCGCATTGAGGATGTGGTTGCTGGATACGTCGCGCTACGTCCCGGCGGTGTGGATTCTCAGCAGGGGCTCTGCCCGTTTCACGATGAGAAAACGCCCTCGTTCCACGTGCGTCCCAGCGTTGGGCGTTGGCACTGCTTCGGTTGTGGGGAGGGAGGAGATGCGTTCTCTTTCGTGGAGAAGATCGAACATATCACCTTCGTGGAAGCCGTGGAGCTTCTGGCCCGCAAAGCGAACGTAGAGCTTCATTATGAGGGCGGCAACCGGGAAAAGGGGCCGGCTGGTCCGGCGCGCTCGCGGTTGATCGATGCGCATCGGGTGGCTGTTGATTATTACATTAAGGCTCTCCATTCCCCCGAGGGGGAGGCCGGGCGCAAGATGCTGGATGCTCGCGGCTTTGATGCAGAGGCCCTGAGGACCTATTCGATCGGATACTCGCCCAACACGTGGGACTCCCTTCTCAAGGAACTGCGTACGCACGGTTTTAGCGAGAAGGAAATCGCTGCCTCGGGCTTAGCCACTCAAGGTAATCGTGGGCTCTATGACCGATTTCGTGGCCGGCTTATGTGGCCCATTTACTCCATCACGGGCGATCCCATCGGGTTCGGGGCTCGGAAGCTGAGCGACGATGATAATGGGCCGAAGTACCTCAACACTCCCGAAACTCCCATTTATAAGAAGTCTCAGGTTCTCTACGGTCTCAACCTCGCGCGTAAAGCGATCGCCACGGAGCGTCAGGTTGTTGTGGTTGAGGGCTACACGGACGTCATGGCAGCGCAGCTAGCCGGGATTCCGTGCGCCGTTGCCACCTGTGGTACCGCGTTCGGTAGTGACCACGTCAAGATCGTTCGCCGCCTCCTTGGCGATGGTGCCAATCCAGCAGCTGGCCTCATGCTCTCGTCTGGCCGCGCCTATGGCGGCGAAGTTATCTTCACTTTCGATGGCGATTCGGCGGGTCAAAAGGCCGCGCTCAAGGCGTTTCAGGAGGATCAGTCCTTCGCGGCACAAACTTTTGTGGCGGTGGCGCAGGAGGGTATGGACCCGTGCGAGGTCAGGATGGCATACGGGGATGAAGGCGTCCGCGAAATCATCGCCGGGCGTCGTCCGCTGTTCGAGTTCGCCATCACCTCCACTCTCAAGGGCATGCCACTGAACACTGCCGAAGGTAGGACTGCTGGGCTCCGGGCCGCCGCACCGATGGTTGCCTCGATCCGGGACCGCGTGCTGCGGGGGGAGTACACGCGCCAGCTTGCCGGGTGGCTGGGAATGGATGAATCCACCGTTCGGGCGGCGGTTTCTGGTGCGGCACGTCATCCTCATCACCCGCCATTCGCCGCGGCGGACCAGAACGAGGACCAAGCCGAGCGGCGTGCAACCTTGCCGCCACTGAGGACATTGCGCGATCCTGTGGAGCGGATTGAACGCGAGGCGTTGGAGATCCTCCTGCAGCTGCCAGGCTTCGCTGCTCGGGCCGGCATGGACGATCTGCCCTCACAAACGTTTACCCTTCCGATGCATCGGCGTATTCACGAAGCCATTCGAGCGGCCGGTGGCACGCGGTGCTTCACCGATCGCGTCAACTACTTGCAAGCTCGCGGCAGCGAAGGTCAAACGGCCGAACGCGACGCCGCCGGTTGGTACGTCGAGCAGGTGACGGAGCAGGCCGATTCTGTCGTGTCTCCGATCATCACACAGCTTGCCGTTGAGGATCTGCCAGAATCGCGTCCTGATCGGTTGTCCAACTACGTGTGGTCCATTTCCGTCACTCTCATTAAGCAAGGAATTACACGGCAGATCGCTGATCTGAGGTCTGAACTCCAGCGCACTTCATCCGAAGATGAACACTATGGAGAGCTGTTTGCCCGCCTCATCGAACTGGAAGCCCAGCGCCGGGCGTGTGAGGAACAACTGGGGTAAACGCCCCGCCGATTGGCGTTTTAGCAGGTGACTAACGGTAAGATGGTTGGGTCCGGAAACGGACGCGCCCCCATAGCTCAGCTGGTTAGAGCAAGGAACTCATAATTCTTGGGTCGCGGGTTCAAGTCCTGCTGGGGGCACCATTGTGCTGTCGCAGGACATTGGAATAGGGCGAACCCTCATTTTGTGGGTTCGCCCTTTTTCATTTTTTCGGTTTGTGGCCGGTGGGTTGATAGTCGCGGGTTTGGTC
>NZ_JBQCZW010000009.1:0-69816 GCF_052089425.1 Ancrocorticia sp.
CCCGCGACGGCCTAGCCTTCTCGACCCGCCGCGTCTTCCAAGTTCGGGGCGTTATCCGTATCAAAGCTGAAGATGTCCAGAAACTGCTTGGCGCGCTTGGTCTGGGGATTGTTAAAGAACTCGGCTGGCCGTGCCTCTTCCACGATCTTCCCCTCGTCCATGAACACCACACGATCGGCTACGGCTTCGGCGAACTGCATCTCATGGGTCACGATCACCATGGTCATGCCGGACTTGGCCAGCCCGGCTACCACGTCCAGCACTTCGCGGACCATCTCAGGATCCAGAGACGCCGTGATCTCATCCAGAAGGAGCACCTCGGGCTCCATCATGAGGGCGCGAACAATGGCAACGCGTTGCTTTTGCCCGCCGGAGAGCTGACTGGGATAGGAACTCGCGCGGTCGGCAAGTCCTACGCGCGCGAGTAATGTCTCGGCGCGATCAGTGGCCACCGCCTTGTTTTCCTTGCGGACCCTGAGTGGAGCAAGTAGCAGGTTGTCCATGATGGACAGGTGAGGGAATATCTCGTAGCTTTGGAAAACCATGCCCACGCGCTCGCGGACTTTGTCCCATGATTGGGATCCATCGCTGACCAGTTGGCCGGCCAGCGAAATCGAACCGTCCTGAATCTGCTCCAAACCATTGATGCAGCGAAGAAGCGTGGACTTCCCGCACCCGGATGGCCCAACAACCGCCACGATCTCACTACGAGCTACCGACAGGTCGATTCCACGCAGTACCAAGCGTTCGTCATCGTAAACCTTGACGATGTTTTCCAGTTCGAGCATCGGAGCTTGTACGTTCGGGTCTGTCATTTACTTACCCCACTTCTTCTCAAGTTTGCGAGCGGCTACCGAAAGCGGGTAGCAAATAATGAAATACAGGATGAAGATGACGCCGTAGATCCATAGTGCGGCATCCGGGAATTCGAAGCGATTGGCATCGATGATCTGCTGGCCAACCTTCAGTGCCTCCACAACACCGATGAGTGCCACGAGAGTGGTTGTCTTGATCATGCGGGTGGCAAGGTTGATGGACAGTGGTGCGAGGCGGCGGATCGTCTGCGGCAGGATGACGTAGCGATACTGCTGCGCGCGGGTTAAGCCGAGGGCTGCCGCGCTTTGGTATTGGTGTGCGGGGATGGACGTGAGCGCACCGCGCACCAAATCGCCCATCTCCGCCGCACCCCACAGGGTGAACACGATGATCGCTGAAATCTCACCGGTCAGGTTGATGCCGGTGCTACGCGCCAACCCGAAGTACACGATGAACAGCAGCACGAGCTGCGGCATGATCCGGATGAACTCGAGGTAGATACGCATGAGGAAGCGCACCACACGGTTCTGGGATGTCATGGCTATCCCAACGAATATGCCAATGACCATGCTGAAAATGAGCGAAATTCCGGCGATGCGAATCGTGATCCACAGGCCATACAGCAGCCGCGTAAAGTTCGTGCCCTCGAACAGGACGGTGATTCCCCAATCAGACATGACGCAGCCTCTTTTCCACGTGGCCAGCGATCAGTGAAATGGGGAGGAGGATGATCAGGTAGAAAACAACCAGCATCCCTAGTGCGATCCACGTGTTGTAGTCCGTGCCGATAATGTCCTTCGTGACGAACATGAGATCGGGGAGCGCGATGATGGACACCACCGAGGTCTCTTTGACGAGGAACACAATGTTTGCCGTGATTCCGGGCAAGGCCACTGCCAGAGCTTGCGGGAGCAGCACGTAGCGGATCGCCGTAGCCGTTTTCATCCCGAGGGACCGGGCCGATTCCATCTGGATCTTCTCCACCGAATCGAATCCTGATCGGAAGGCCTCGGCCATATAGGAGCCGCCGAGGAAGGCGAGCCCTACGATGGCGCATGTTTCTGATGACCAGACGATCCCGATTTTGGGCAGCCCGAAGTAGATGAAGAACAGCTGGACGAGAAGTGGAGTGTTCCGAGATAGCTCCACGTACGCGCCCACGATCTGCCGCGCCACCGGCACCCGCAGATACTGGATCAGGCTGCACACCAGCCCCAGTACGAGCGAGTAAACCGTCCCGAAGAACGCGATACGCAACGTTAAGAGTGTGGCGTCAAGATACCGTGGGAGGTACTCGACGATGATGTCAAAATCCATGAGATCCGATGAGTTGGGTGCGAGGCCTGATAAGCCCGGTTAAGACCTGATGACCTGATTAATTGGACTCAAACTCGCCGTTTTCGATGACCAGCTCGTCGGGGCTCACCTGATCGCCGTACACCGGGAGCAGCGTTGCCTCATACGCGTTGTGGAAGAAATCGGACGGAAGTTCCGTCAGCTCATTGTTGAGCCAATCGAGCAGATCCGTGTTGCCCTTCTTCACCGCCGCAGCAATGGTATCCGGGTCCCCGAGCGAGGTGATGCCCGTGGTGAAATCGTCGTGGTTCTGAGCCCAGGCGAGGCCCTCGGTATTGTCGGTCACCCACGCATCCCCGCGCCCATCGATCAGGGCGTTGGTTGCTTCCGTGTATTGTTCGTACTTCTGCACATCGGCATCTGGGAGGTTGGCATCCAGATAGGATTCGGCCGTGGTACCGCGCACGATGATGAGCTTCTGATCGGCCAACTGATCGGCATCCGTGATCTCATCGGCTACGGGGCTCACCACGCCCAGCGAAACTTCCATGTAGGGATTGGCGAAATCCACCTTCTCTGCGCGCTCGTCCGTCACGGTGAAGTTCGCGAGGATCACGTCCACCTTGTCCGATTCGAGGAATTCGACGCGCGCGGAGGCATCCACGGGCACCCACTCAGGTTCAACGCCAAGATCATCGGCGATCTGCTTACCGTATTCGATGTCATATCCAACGTATTCGCCCTCGGAATCAACGGAGCCGAACGGAGCCTTGTCCGAAAAGACGCCAAGGCGAATGCTGCCCGCATCCTGAATCTCTTCCACGGTGCGGCCGTTTGACCCGGAGGCAGATACCGAACCGGCGTCCGGCTCTTCCTCTGCAGCGCCGCAGGCCGAAAGCGCTAGGGCTGATACTGCTAGGCCGGCACCGAATGTGGCGAAACGAGAGAGTGTCATGGTGATTCCTTCGAGTGGTTGAGTAGGTGGTTCGGGAAAGCCCGTGGTTTCCGCATTGAGTTTTTTTGACGACGACGGCGAACGCAGTCAGCTTAAACCCTTATGTCACGTGGGGAATAGGACTTCAGTATGTGAGATGTGAGAGGTCGGTGCCAAGGCGCACGTGGCTGAACATCGCGGAGCGCTCGTCGTCGTCCAAATCACTTTCCAAACGACCCGATGGACTTGACCTTAAAGTTGAGCGGAATACACTCAACTTTAGAACGTTGTATTAAATGGTTATTGGATTACTGAGAAAGCCCTGAGGGGGACGGAAATGGACAAGCTAACAACGAAGTCGCAGGAGGCGCTGGCTGCCGCAATCAGCGCGGCCTCGGGGGCGGGCAACCCGCAGGTTGAACCCCTGCATCTTCTTGACGCTTTGCTGGATCAGCAGGGTGGGGTGGCCGTTGCGCTGCTGGACGCGATGGGGATTGATCGTGCGGATGTGACCAGCCGGACGAAGGCGGCCATCGCGGCTCTGCCGGGTGCCTCCGGTTCGTCGGTGAGCCAGCCGCAGGCCTCGCGCCCACTTTCGTTGGTGATCACGGACGCTGGCAAGGAAGCCACAGCGCTGGGCGATTCCTACATTTCAACAGAGCATCTGCTCATGGCCATCGCTCAATCCCAGAGTCAGGCTGGGGAGATTCTGCGTTCGGCTGGCGCATCGCGCGATCAGCTGGCGGCTGTGCTGCCAAATGTTCGCGGCAGCTCCAAGGTGGATTCCGCCGATCCGGAGGGAACCTTCAAGGCCCTCGAAAAGTACGGTACGGATCTGACGGACCTAGCCCGCGAGGGCAAGATGGACCCGGTGATCGGGCGCGACGCGGAGATTCGCCGCGTGGTTCAGGTGCTTTCGCGCCGTACCAAGAATAACCCGGTGCTGATTGGCGAACCCGGTGTGGGCAAGACAGCCGTTGTTGAGGGACTGGCCCAGCGAATGGTGGATGGTGACGTTCCCGAATCGCTTCGCGGCAAGCGCCTCGTGCAATTGGACGTGGCCTCCATGGTGGCCGGTGCGAAGTATCGCGGCGAATTCGAGGAGCGGCTGAAGGCAGTTCTTCAGGAGATTAAAGATTCTTCCGGTGAGGTTGTCACCTTCATCGATGAGCTTCACACCATTGTTGGTGCCGGCGGCGGGGCCGAAGGCGCTATGGACGCTGGCAACATGCTCAAGCCCATGCTGGCGCGCGGCGAACTGCGGCTGATCGGCGCAACAACGTTGGACGAGTACCGTGAGCGGATCGAAAAGGATCCCGCGTTGGAGCGGCGTTTCCAGCAGGTCTACGTTGGCGAGCCGTCCGTTGAGGACACCGTGGCGATTCTGCGTGGGATCGCGCCAAAGTACGAGGCTCACCACAAGGTAACCATCTCGGACGGGGCGCTTGTTGCCGCCGCCGAGCTGTCCAGCCGGTACATCCCGGACCGCCAGCTGCCGGACAAGGCCATCGATCTGGTGGATGAGGCGGCATCGCGGCTTCGCATGGAGTTGGATTCCTCCCCCGAGGAGATCGATGTTCTCCAGCGCCAAGTTAACCGGTTGAAGATGGAGGAATCCTATCTGGTTGATACGGACGTCGAGGATGATGCGGGGCGGGCGGACCGGTTGGAGAAGCTGCGCGCTGAGCTCGCGGACAAGTCCGAGGAGCTTTCGGCTCTCAACGCCAAATGGGAGGCCGAGAAGGCTGGCCGTAATCGCGTTGGTGACCTCCGCGTCAAGCTAGACGAGCTGCATACCGAACTTGAGCGCGCCGTGCGTGAGAGCCGATACGAGGATGCCGGACGCATCCAGAACGGTGACATCCCACGGATTCAGGCGGAGATCGAAGCGGCTGAGGCGGAGGAGGCCCGCGGCGGCAGTGCCGATACCGAGCCAATGATCGCCGATCATGTGGATGCCGATGAGATAGCTGAGGTAGTGTCCGCATGGACCGGCGTGCCCGTTGGCCGGCTGCTTCAGGGTGAAACCGAGAAGCTCCTGCACATGGAGGACGTGCTGGGTGAGCGCCTGATCGGCCAGAAGGCCGCCGTTCGCTCCGTCTCCGATGCCGTGCGCCGTTCGCGCGCCGGCGTTGCCGATCCGAACCGGCCCACCGGTTCGTTTATGTTCCTTGGGCCCACCGGTGTGGGTAAGACCGAGTTGGCTAAATCGTTGGCAGATTTCTTGTTCGACGACGAACGCGCCATGGTCCGCATCGACATGTCCGAGTACTCCGAGAAGCACACGGTCTCTCGGCTGGTCGGTGCTCCTCCCGGGTACGTGGGATATGAAGAGGGCGGCCAGCTCACCGAGGCGGTTCGGCGCCGGCCATACTCCGTCATCCTTCTCGACGAGGTGGAGAAGGCCCACCCTGACGTGTTCGACATTCTGTTGCAGGTGCTGGACGATGGCCGCTTGACCGATGGTCAGGGCCGCACCGTGGATTTCAAGAACACCATCTTGATTCTCACCTCGAACCTCGGCTCGCAGGCGCTGACCGATCCTACGCTGGACGATCATGACCGGCGTGAGACTGTCATGGCCGCCGTTCGCGCCGCCTTCAAGCCTGAGTTCATCAACAGGTTGGACGATGTGATCGTGTTTGATGCGCTCTCGATGGAGGAAATCGGGAAGATTGTTGATCTTCAGGTCGCGCAGTTGGCTGAACGGTTGGAGAATCGCCGCATCACGCTGGACGTGACGCCGGGCGCACGCGATTACCTCGCTATGGACGGCTACGATCCCAGCTACGGTGCACGGCCTTTGCGGCGGCTCATTCAGCGGGAGATCGGGGACCAGCTTGCTCGCATGCTGCTAGGCGGCGAGGTGCAGGATGGCGATACCGTTCAGGCCGATGTACGCGGGTTCTCTGCTGAAGACGTGGCCAATGCCGCGGAGTTCGGCGTGGCCAACGAATCAGGTCTGGAGCTGAGTGTGACACACCGCGAGTAAGCAGTACGAGGCGCAAAGGCAGGCCCCAGTCACGGTACTCGCCGCCCTGGCTGACGTACGATATGACAGTGGCGATTGCCGATGGTGACTGGGGGAGCGTACCTTGATTAATTTCTTGCGGGACTTGTCCAAGAAGGCTCAGGTGTGGCTGGTTGGCGTCATATGCTTTGCGATTATCGCCGTTCCAACCGCAATCTGGTTCGGCACAGCAGATGCGATATTTGAATCGCCGAAACAGGGTATCAGTGCATTCTTCGGTGTTGTGAGCTTTGCGGTTGTATGGCTTGGACTTGAGTATGTTGCTGAGCTAATCAAGGACAAGCGCCGTGATCGCCGCGATCGGCCCGGCTCCGGTCAAGGACGGAGCTAGCGGGACCTTCCCTACCATGGATGGTTCTTGGCTTACCGGGTAGAATGACTACACGATTTACGGGAGGTGGGTTGCCATGGAGAAGTTTGATATTGAGGACCGCTGGCCTGAACTCTTTGAACAGCTCGATGGGACTCAACGCAACGCCGTACGTCAGTCTCTGGCCGCCGGCTGGCACGAAGGATTCGAGCCCGCCCGCGAGGATGTAGAGAACCTGACGGACTACACCCGGGGCGCAATCGATTTCGACGAGTACGTGCGGCGAGCAGATGCCGCTGCACTCCGCTCAGTGGGTCTAGCTAGCGCTGATCGTTGAGATCGTGACGTCATTCGACACATGGGAATCGTACTTTTATCCTGAAACCTATGATTGGCACACTGGTCAGGGAGTGCTCCGCAACTTACTTGGTGAGCGTGATGCTGCTGCCCTCGCACGCCGCGAATACGTACGTACATCAGTTAGGGCGGAACAACTGCTCCTTGGCCTAGTGCCCATTTCGCGTACCTACGATTCCGCGCATATACGTTCAATACATTATTACTTGTTTCAGGATGTATACGAGTGGGCAGGTGATTTTCGCAATGTCGAGATCTCGAAGGGGATGAGCAACTTTGCTGATGCTGGTAGCGGTCAAATCAACCGGTATCTGGGAGACGCACACAAACTCATCATCGGCACGTCGTGGGACCGTCTTGACCGCGAAGCATTTGGAACTCTCGCAGCGACAGTGTTCGCCTACGTAAATCAAGCTCATCCGTTTCGCGAGGGTAATGGGCGCACGTCCAAAGTGTTCATGGAACACGTAGCGGAGCAGTCGAAGTTCGCCTTCGATTTCGCCCGCGTAACTCCCGAGGTGTGGAACAACGCGAGTATGTTGAGCGGCCCTGATCGTGGGCAATATGCGCCTGTGCCAGATTCACTTGTGTCAGTGTTCCAATCCATCGCCGTTGAGCGCACCAGCTGATCACCTCCGGCGCGATGCGTTAGCTCCTAGTCGCCCTTAGAGCCCGCGCATCTCCTCCGTTAGTGCCGGCCACTTTTCCTTGTGCTCCGCCCCGAAGGGCTCGATGCCAAGGAACACGCCAGCCTTACGGACCGTTGGGTCCACCCAGATAAAGGAGCCCGATTGGCCAAAGTGGCCGAAGGTGCGCGCTGAGAACTTCTTCCCTGTCCAGTGAGGCTGCTTGTGCCCACGGATTTCGAGGCCCAACCCCCAACGATTATCAGCCTGGCGCCCATACCCCGGGAGCACGCCTGAGAGGCGCGGGAATTGGACGGAGGTGGCCTCGCTGGCCATCATGGGGCTGATCAGGGACGGACGGAGGAGCTCGGCAGCGAAGAGCGAAAGATCCGCGACCGTTGAAAGCCCCGACGTTGCGGGAGAATCCGGCACCGTTGTGTCGCCCATTCCGAGTGGTTCCAGTACAGAGGATCGCAGCCACTCTTCCACGCTCAGCCCGAGGCACCCCGCCACCGCATCGCTCACCGTCTCGATGCCCAGGTTCGAATAGATACGCCGCTCGCCGGGCTTCGCCAGCCTCGCGCCCTGATCAAACGGCAGCCCAGAGGCGTGCGCCAGAAGATGCCGCACCGTTGAACCGGCAGGTCCGCAGGGATCTGCCAGCCCGATCACCTTGTTCTCTACCGCGATTAGTGTGCCCCAGGCCGCGAACAGCTTGGTGACTGACGCCAGCTGAAACACTCTGTCCAGCTGGCCGGACGAATGCGAGAGCTCACCGGAGGCCCCGTCCACAACTGCGAGTGCGTGTTCGAACGAAAATGCGTCCGTTTTGAGTGGAGAAGTTGGGGCGGGGGTGCCTGCTCCGCCGTCGTCGTCAAATGAATCGGAAGAAACCACGCACCTAGTGTGCCACCTTTTGACGTGAGGTGTGAGAACTCTTGAAGCTCGTGGGCACGGGGCCTGAGAACCAGACAGACTCACTATTGTACAGTAACGTACAAACATGTACTATTTTCCACATGTCAACGATTTCCGCCTCTCAAGCACGGCAAACACTTCCCGCCCAGCTTGATCGAGTGGAGGCCGGTGAGGAAGTGGCGATCTCGCGTCATGGGCGTGTAATAGCAGTTTTGGTGAGTCCGCAGTCCCTTCGAATGGCGCGGGCCAAGGACGCATGGGATCGCGCTGATCGCGTTGGCGAACTTCTGTCGCAAGGAAGTGCGCGCTCTCTCCCACTCCCGTCAATCACCGAAGAACGCGCTGAAGAGCTGAGCCGTGAGATCCGGACGGGCCGGACTGCCCGGTGAACGCACTCATTGCTTTTGATTCGGATGCACTTATCTATGCTGCGGTTCCCGGCCATGCTTTAGGGCAGCATGTTTTCGAACTGTTTGGCAATGATGAAGACTATGCCGGAATCGGCTCGGTCTTGCTCCTTCCCGAGATATTGACAAAACCTCTGCGGGATGACCCAGAATCTCAGGAAGTCGAGCTATTGGCGGGGTTGCTGGGGCGGCTGCGTCTGATCGCGTTTGACCAGACTGTTGCGCAGTTATCGGTTGGGTTGGCAACGAAATATGGGTTGCGCGCTGCTGATGCAGCACATCTGGCGACGGCTGTGTTCGCCGGTGCGGATCTGTTTATCACCAACAATCGGAAGGATTTTCCGAAACGGATATCGGAAATCGACATTGTGTATCCCGATGAGCTTCCGGCTGTGCTACAGAACTAAGCCGTGGGCATATTTCCGCGAAAAATCGCCCCAAATTGAGCGCACGATCATACCTTTTGCCGGCGATACGCAAGTAAGCTGAAGCTATGACACGAGTAATTAAGAACTGGCTCACCGATATGGACGGTGTCCTCATCCATGAGGAGAATGCGCTTCCCGGGGCTAACGAGTTCCTGACCACTCTTCAAGAGAAGGAAATTCCCTTCCTTGTTCTCACCAACAATTCGATCTACACCCCTCGTGACCTTTCGGCGCGCCTCGAATCGGCGGGCCTGAATGTCCCGGAGGAGAATATCTGGACCTCTGCGCTGGCAACGGCCACCTTCCTTGCCCCGCAAACTGAATCGCGCCGCGCCTACGTTGTGGGCGAAGCCGGCCTCACCACGGCCATGTACGAATCCGGGTTCGTGATGACCAACGATCATCCTGAAATCGTGGTACTTGGCGAAACCCGCACCTATTCGATCGATGCCCTCACCACGGCGATCCGCCTCATCGATAACGGCGCCCGATTCATCGCCACCAACCCGGACGTGACCGGTCCATCGGCGCTTGGTGCGATCCCGGCAACGGGCGCAGTGGCCGCGATGATCACCGCGGCAACCGGCAAGGAGCCCTACTACGTGGGTAAGCCCAACCCGGTGATGCTCCGCATGGGACTCAACAGGATCGATGCCCATTCCGAAGAGACCGCGCTGGTTGGCGATCGGATGGATACGGACATCTTGGCCGGCATGGAATCCGGGCTTCAAACGCACCTTGTGCTATCCGGCTCCACCAAGGAAAAGAACATCAAGAAGTACCCGTTCCGCCCCGATTACGTACACAACGGCATTGGCAACATTGCCGAGCGGCTGTGGCTGGAGCAGATGGGGCACAAGCTCGATAAGTAGGGCGGAAGCAAGCGGGGCATCGCTGGGTTTAGCCGGCGAAGTGCCCGCTGAGAAGGAGGATTTGCAGCTTGGCGCCGCCGGAAATCTGCTTCTGGCGGCCGATCACATCGAAGCCGCAATCCTCAAATACGCGCAGGGCCCGAGTGTTGAACTCGGGGATCTCCGCCGTCACGGTTGTCACCTCGGGGTGCAGTTCGCGCAGGCGCAGCAGGCACGCGGTGAGGAAACCGGCGCCTGTTCCCTGATCGGTCAGGTCCGGATGCAACCCCAACGAAATGTCCGCGCTGATGCCTGAGCCGTCCGCGGTTTCGGCCAGCTCGGACCGGAAAAAGCCAGCCACCAGACCACCGATCTTGGCCTGCTGGAAAACTCCCGGCCAGCGCTCGGGGTTCGTGAAATCCTCGTACGTCTGCGCGTTCGCCGCCGGATTGAAAAAATCGTAGGGCGCCTCGTACCGCCACCCGTCCGCGATGCGTAGCGCCGCTGGTGCGCTCATGCTGGCAAATGAGTAATCCGGCATGGTACCTTCTTCGTTTTCTACGGTTTGATGTGTGAGCGGTTCGTGGGGGACTATGGGTTTTCTACAGATCGTTGAGTTCGACGACGACGGGCACATGATCCGATGCACCCTTTCCCTTACGCTCATTGCGGTCAATGTGTGCTGCTGCAACCCGATCCGCTACGGCAGGGGCGGCCCAAGCGAAATCGATGCGCATGCCTTCATTCTTGGGGAAGCGTAGCTTCTGGTAATCCCAGAAGGTGTAATCGGCTCCATCTGCATCACGGGTGATTTCCCGCAGCCCAGTGGTTCCGAAGGCGTTGAATGCGGCGCGCTCCAAATCGCTGACGTACAGGCCATCCTCAAACACCGAAACGTCCCACACATCGTGATCCAAAGGGGCCACGTTCCAATCTCCCGCCAGGAACACGTTCTTGTTGTCAGCCAGCCAGCCGGCCGCCGCAGCGTTGAGCTTTTCCAAGAACGTGAGCTTATAGCGGTAATGCGGATCTGCTGTGGCCCGGCCATTGGGAACATACAGGCTCCACACATCGATCCCGCCACACGTGGCTCCGATGGCGCGGGCCTCCACCACGGGATCCGATAGGAGGGCGCCTGCGGCATCTTCTTTGGCGAATCCGGGCTGGCCGGGGAAGGATGTCTGGATGTTATCGAGGCCAACTCGGGAGATGATGGCCACGCCGTTCCACTGGTTGAGCCCGGCTGCTGCCACCTCATATCCTGCTTCCTCAAACGCGGCCACGGGGAACTGTTCGGGCTTGCACTTGGTTTCTTGGAGCAACAGGACGTCCAGGTCCCAGCGCTCCAGCACGCCCAGTGCGCGTTCGGCGCGGGCCCGAATGGAGTTAATGTTCCACGTTGCGATCCTCATGGGGCAAGCCTAGCCGTGCGGTAGCGCGATTGTCCCTTCGGGTCACGCCGGAGTGGGGACAGAATCCTTGGTGGCGGGACCAACCCGTTAGGCTGGGGCATATGGGAACTGCACTCATCACAGGAGCGAGCTCAGGGCTTGGGCTCGAAATAGCGTGGGAGCTGGCCGCAGAAGGCAATGATCTGGTGCTGGTGGCTCGCAACGCTGATCGCCTCGCCGCGATTGCCGAACAGATGCGGCAGATCGCCAATGTTCGGGTGGAAGTCCTGCCCGCCGATCTCTCTACGGAGGCGGGTGCGCTTGCGGTGGCAGATCGCGTATCCAGCGCCTCTCGCCCGATCGGTCTTCTGGTGAATAACGCGGGATTTGGACTTGGGCAAGGATTTGTAGGTGGCGGCTTGGACCGTGAGCTGGAAGGGTTGGACACCATGGTTCGCTCGGTTCTCATCACGTGCCACGCCGCCGCAGCCACCATGACCCAGCGCGGATATGGCGGGATCCTCAACGTTGCCTCCATGACAGCGCTCACCGCACAGGGAACGTATTCGGCGCACAAAGCCTGGGTTCGCACGTTCACTGAGGGGCTTGCGGCAAGCCTTGAGGGCACTGGTGTGAACGCCACAGTCGTGTGCCCGGGTCTTATCCATTCAGAGTTCCACGAGCGATCACACGTGGATTCCTCACAGTGGCCAGCCGTTGCGTTCTCCAAGCCGTCAACCATCGCGAGGGCTGCTGTCGAGGCGGTGCGGCGTGGGCATGTGGTGGTCACACCAACGGTGCGCTACAGGGTTGCCGCCGGGCTGCTCCGTATGGCGCCGCGTTCGCTGGTACGCCGGTTTGCGGGTCCCGGCCTCTCAGGACGGGAGTAGCTGCAAGCATGCGTGAGGGATCTAAGGAACCGGCAGCAGAGTCCGAGAATCACCGAACCACAGCGGCGCCCGGACCCGACCTGCGTCCGTTGGGCGTGGGCGGCGATGCGTCACCTTCGTTGGGCGCCACACCGCTGGTTCCCCTAGATCTGGGAGAGGTCCACGGGGCTGAGGGAGTGGTAGGTGGGCACAGCCTCCTGCCTGGGCCGCCACGTCATGTAGATCCGGCGAAGGCGCGCGCAGTTCGCACACGGCTGGATCCGGTTGCTCATTGGGACGCGGTTGTTGCCTGCGCAACGGGACAGGGCGCCGAAAACAGCCCGCTGGTTGATGGCGCGGTTCATGTGTTCTTGAATTCGGGCGCCCTAGTTCGGCAGCTGGGAGGGCCCGCCCCGGCCAAGAGCGCCGGTCTGGACATTCGCAAGGCTCGGCTGGTGAGCTTGCTCAATGACGGACTGCAAGCCGGCGCGAGCTGCGCGGGCTTTTGGCTCTACGGGCTGGGGGCAGAACCAGCATTCTTACCGGCGCGGGATTTGGCACCGATGGCCGAGACTCTCAATTCGATTGTCATCTTGGCCAAGGCCGCATCGGGGGCCATCAGTGCTGAGGACGCCACGGCGCAGCTCGCCAAGCGCACCTTCTTCTACAGTGCGCAGGCTGATCGGGCGGCCGCTGGTGCCTGGACTCAACTATTTCTCTCTCCCGTGCATCTGCTCCGCTCAGGCCACTCGGGCAATGCGGCAACCGCCACGCTTTCTGACCTGATGGATAGAATCCACGAACAGCAGGCCCTAGCCGAGACCTCTACGCCGGGCTCAGAACCGCCTGAGGACACGGTTCGCGGCTCCGGCGTGATCATCGAACCCGGCACGGGTTATGAGCTCCGTGTACCGGCAATCGGAACCTCGTCCAGCTAAACACGGCGCTTCTCAACAAGGCGCTTCCCGTTCACACTGCCCGGCCGCCTCACATCTCAAAGAGTGTGAAAATCCGATCGATCCGTACCTGGATGGTGGGGGCTATCTGCCGGATCAGCCGCTCGCGGGGCATGGAAGCCAGCGGTTCGAGCCCAACGATGTAGCGCATGGTGGCGATTCCATACATCGTGGACATGGTGATTTCGATTTCTTCAGCTAACAGGTCCGGGCGCCGGGAGAAACTAGCTACGCGATCGATCACATCGGTGCGGACGTAATGCTTGAATCTTTGGCTGGTGGAGACGTTGGCCATGAGTGCACGCATGAGCGCGGTCATGGTGTCCTTGGTGAACTGTTCCTCATAGAGTTGAAAGCCTGTGCGAACTAGTCGTTCGCCGGCTCCCTCGCGCCCTTCCATGAGCGTCGAGAGAACCATCTGTGCGGGGTCGGACGGCAGGTTCATGCATTCGCGAAACAGGAGTTGCTTGGATCCGAAGTAGTAGGACACAAGGGCGGAATCGCAGTTGGCCTCGCGCGCGATCCCGCGCATCGTCGTGGCATCGTAGCCCTGAGAAATGAACGCCGTTCGCGCGCTGGCCAAGATGGTGTCGCGTAGTGCTCCGCGCCCGGCCTTCGGGCCGCGGCCCTGCTTGCCGCCACGCTTCGGCGAATCCTTCTTTTCGGCTACCTCTGGTCCAGTGCTGGGGCCATCCGAAATCCCCGCAGTGGCAAGGGTTTCATCACTTTTTATCCCTAGATCCTTGGTCCTAGGCGATGTGCTGCCGTTCTTTTCCTGTGATTTCGCGGTTTTTGCCATGTGTTTCTCCAGCCGCTTGCCCTAATTTCATCAGTGTAGAAATTCTACAGTAACCCCCATACGATGAAAATGTGCAAAGGATGGGAGAGGTAATGTCTGAAGAACGCGATGGCACTTCGTTGCGTTTAGGAATCGATATCGGATCTACCACGGTCAAGGCGGTGTTGCTGGACGGTGGCCAGGTTGTTTTCTCCGATTACCGCCGCCATAACGCGGACGTGCGCGGTGAACTCACTCGGCTCCTAGAGGACATTGAAACTGAACACCCAGACGCCAGCGTCAAAGCCGCAGTGACGGGTTCAGGCGGATTCTCCGTCTCCAAGCGCATGGGCGTGCCATTCGTTCAGGAGGTCATCGCCGGTACGGAGGCCACCCGCCGCCAGCACCCTGAGGTTGACGTGGTGGTGGAACTGGGCGGCGAAGATGCCAAGATCACCTACCTTCATCCCACGCCCGAACAGCGCATGAACGGCACGTGCGCAGGGGGAACCGGTGCCTTCATTGATCAGATGGCCACGTTGCTCAACACCGATGCCTCTGGTCTCAATGAGCTTGCTGAACGGGCCACCCAGCTCTATCCGATCGCTTCGCGCTGCGGCGTGTTCGCGAAATCTGACCTTCAGCCCCTACTGAATCAGGGCGCGGCTCACGAGGATTTGGCCGCCTCCATTTTCACCGCGGTTGCCACTCAGACCATCGCGGGCTTGGCCAACGGCCGTCCGATTCGCGGCAACGTCATGTTCTTGGGCGGTCCACTTCATTTCCTTCCGCAGCTGAGGAAGGCGTATGAGGATTTACTCCCGAAGGCCGATTCATTCGTTACCCCCGATCATGCCCAGCTGTACGTGGCCGCCGGGGCGGCTATGTTGGCCGGCGATACCGCGGCGATTGGTTCGGAACACCGCTACGCGCGCGCCCTGCCCGAACTTATTGACGCGTTGGAATCCGGGGAGATTGCTTCGGAATCGGCGCGTATGCGTCCACTTTCTATCGACGACGACGAACGCCAAGAATTTCTCACCCGGCATGCATCTGAAACGATTCCAACAGTTCCTATCTCGCAAGCGAAGGGGCGCTGTTGGCTGGGCATTGATGCCGGTTCCACCACCATCAAGGCTGTGATCATTGATGAGAGCAATCAGATCGTATTCGATCACTATGCCTCAAATGAGGGTGATCCGGTGGGAGCGGCTGTTGCCATCGTTAGGCGCGTGCGTGCCGAGCTTCCCAAGGATGCAGTGATTGGGCGTGCGTGTGCGACTGGTTACGGCGAGGGACTCATCACCTCGGCACTGCACATGGACGAGGGCTTGGTAGAAACCATGGCCCACTTTCGGGCTGCTGATTTCCTGATGCCAGGAGTCACTTCGGTGATTGATATCGGCGGTCAGGATATGAAGTACCTGAAGATTCGCGACCATGCGGTGGATTCGATCTCTGTGAACGAGGCGTGTTCATCCGGCTGCGGATCATTTCTGCAAACATTCGCCGCCACCATGGGGACGGATGTTCGAAGCTTTGCCAAGGCGGCCATGGAATCCACGCAACCCGTGGATCTGGGTACCCGATGCACCGTGTTCATGAACTCGTCGGTCAAGCAGGCCCAGAAGGAAGGCGCCGATGTTCGCGATATCTCCGCTGGGCTGTCTTACTCAGTCATCCGTAACGCCCTGTACAAGGTTATTAAGCTGAAGGATCCCTCCGATTTGGGCGAACGTGTTGTTGTTCAGGGAGGTACCTTCCTCAACGATTCGGTGCTGCGAGCCTTCGAGCTGTTGACGGGGCGGAATGTGGTGCGCCCACAGATCGCCGGGCTCATGGGAGCTTTCGGCGCAGCGCTCACCGCGAAGATGGGCGATACGGGCGAGGAGACTACCCTTGCGCGTGTGGAAGATCTTGAGGGATTCGAGGTTGAGACAACCCGCAAGACATGCCGGCTGTGCCAGAACCACTGCCAGATGACGATCTCCACGTTCTCCAACGGGGAGCGCCACGTCTCAGGCAACCGGTGCGAACGCGGTGCCTCGTTGGAAAAGGTTCCGAAGAAATCTGAGCTTCCCAATATGTACGATTGGAAGTACAAGCGGATGTTCGGGTACCGCCGCTTGACGGAGAAGAAGGCGTTCCGTGGCGATATGGGGATTCCGCGGGTGCTCAACATGTACGAGAACTACCCGTTCTGGTTCACCATGCTCACGCGGCTGGGATTCCGGGTCATGATCTCCGGGCGCTCGGACCACAATGTGTTTGAGAAGGGCATGGAGTCCATTCCCTCGGAGAACGTGTGCTACCCGGCCAAGCTGGTCCATGGGCACATCGAGACTCTGCTGGATAAGGGAATCAAGAGTATCTTTTACCCTTCGGTCAGCTTCGAACAGAAGGAATCCGAGGGTGCCGATAACCACTTCAACTGTCCTGTTGTTGCCACGTACCCTGAGGTGATTCGCAACAACCTCGAGCGCTCGGACGATCCGGATCTCAAGCTGATCACCCCCTTCATCAATCTCGGTAATCGCGAGTACCTACCGAAGCACCTGTGTGATGCATTCTCGGATTGGGACATCCCCGAAGATGAGATGCGAAGGGCACTGGACGCGGCATGGGAAGAGGATGCGGCGGTCAAGCGCGAGATCAAGGAGAAGGGCACCGAATACATCGAGTGGATGCGCGATCGCGGGGTCAGGGGCATTGTTCTGGCTGGGCGCCCCTACCACCTTGATCCTGAGATCAACCACGGGATCCCCGAGGTGATCAATGGCTTGGGAATGGGCGTGCTGACTGAAGATTGCGTGACAGATGGCCGATTGGAGAGGCCCCTGCGCGTACGCGACCAGTGGTCCTATCACTCACGTCTGTATGAAGCAGCTGCGCGAGTGGGCGATGAACCCGATCTTGAGATGGTTCAACTGAACTCCTTTGGCTGTGGCGTTGACGCCATTACCGCCGATCAGGTTCAGGAGATTCTGGAGGGACGCGGTGATGTCCACACGGTCCTGAAGATTGACGAGGTGTCCAACCTTGGCGCAGCAAAGATCCGCCTACGCTCGCTGGACGCGGCCATTGCCGAGCGTCAGGGGAGCGCCGGTAAGGTTGGCGAATCTGAGGGCGAAGGGCCCGCCACGCACATAGTGGATGGATTCGAGCTTCCTGTAGGCGAGCTCAGCCGCGAGCTCATGCCTTCTCGCGATGGAGACGCTGGTCAGGAGCGCAAGCTTCCCGCGTTCTCCGAACATCTTGATACCAGTTTGATAGATCCTGCCCAGCGAGCTGCGGCCGAGGAAGCCCAGCAGGTCAAGGCTGGACACATGAAACCGCGCGTTGCGTTCACGAAGGAGATGCGTGAGGAGGGGTGGGAGATTCTGGCCCCACAGATGGCGCCGATCCAGTTCAAGCTGCTTGAGCCGGTGCTCCGCCACGCCGGCCTCAACGTGCGAGTACTCGAACACTCCAACCGGGACTCCATGGAGACAGGGCTGAAGTATGTGAACAACGATGCGTGCTACCCCGCCATCGTGGTGATTGGCCAACTACTGGAAGAGTTCGTATCTGGGCGCTCGGACCCGAACCGCACTGCCGTGGCGATCACGCAGACGGGCGGCATGTGCCGCGCCACCAACTACGCCTCGCTGCTGCGTAAGGGATTGCGCGACGCCGGCTACCCGCAGGTTCCGGTGATCGCCGCCTCCATTCAGGGGATCGAGGACAATCCGGGATTCGAGATGACGCTGCCCATGGCACACAAGGCCATCCAGTCAGTGGTGCTGGGGGATATGCTCCAAGCAATGCTGTTGCGCGTCCGGCCCTATGAGCTTGTTCCAGGATCTGCTCAGGAGCTGTACGAGCGGTGGAATAGCATCTGCACGGAGTGGCTGACGGGTGGCGGAAACTCCACAACGTGGGGAGGTCACCTCTCCTATAAGCGCGTGATTTCTCAGGCGGTCAAGGAGTTCGATGCGCTTGAACTTCGCAATATTCCACGCAAACCACGTGTTGGACTCGTAGGTGAGATTCTCGTGAAGTTCCACCCAGATGCCAACAATCACGCGGTGGACGTGATCGAAGAGGAAGGCTGCGAGGCCGAACTGCCGGGCCTTTTGCAGTTCTTCCATAACGCGATGGCTTCCGCCAAGTGGAATCAGGAGAATCTGGGGATCGACGGATCGGTCCGCTGGACCAAACCGCTGGGACTGTGGGCGATGAAGCGCTACGAAGTAGCCGTGAAGAACGCGTTCGAGAAGACGAATGGTAAGTTCCACTTCCACCGCGATATACATGAGATGGCCGATCGCTCCACCGATATCGCGTCAATGGGTAATCAGGCCGGTGAGGGCTGGTACCTGACTGCCGAAATGGTGGACATGATCGAACACGGATGCCCCAACATCATCTGTGCTCAACCTTTCGCGTGCCTTCCGAATCATATTGTGGGTAAGGGCATGTTCAGGACTCTGCGCAACCGCTATCCAGAGGCCAATATCGTGGCGGTTGATTTTGATCCGGGTGCCTCTGAGGTCAATCAGCTCAACCGCATTAAGTTGATGATTTCCACGGCAGTTATGCAACAGGCAGAGAATTCCGAAGAGGATATCGCCAAGGCAGGGACTGGAAGTTCGGAGCTCGTGTGGGATGATGACGATCCGCGGAGCGAATACGATCCGGCTGCGAACGCCGAATGTCCACTCATCCCATTAATGTCCGGAGCACCTGACACAGGCGCAAAACGTCTAGTCTAGGGATGTGAACGATTCTCAGCGCAAGCGCCTCATCGAATTAGTCAGTGAACTCGCCGTACGTCATGGCGAGTTCACTCTCGCCTCCGGCCGTAGCTCCAGCTACTACGTGGATATGCGGCAGGCAACGCTGCACCACGAAGCCGGTCCACTCATCGGGCATGTCATGTTGGACCTGCTGGAGGAAGCCGGCTTTGGTGCAGGTATCGCGGAGGCCGTTGGCGGGCTGACCATGGGCGCCGATCCGGTGGCTACGGCCATCATGCACGCAGCCGCCTCTCGTGGGCTCGATATGGACGCTTTCGTTGTGCGCAAGGAAGCCAAGGATCATGGCATGAAGCGGCAGGTTGAAGGCCCCAGCATCGCTGGCCGTGACGTCGTGATCCTTGAGGACACATCCACAACCGGCGGATCGCCCATCCAGGCGCTGGAAGCTGCCCGTGCCGCCGGCGCCAATGTTCTGGCCGTTGCCGTGATCGTGGATCGCGCCACGGGTGCCAAGGAAAAGATCGAAGCCTACGGGGTTCCCTACTTGGCTGCGCTGACTCTGGATGATCTAGGGCTGGACCCTCAGTAGGCTAAAGTAGTCTCGTTCGATTTCGGAAAGGGAAGAGATGCCAATCGCTGCAATCGTCGCTATTGCCGTTGTGATCATAGTTCTCGCGGCGTGGCTGATCATCACCTACAGGAGTTTCGTGACGCTGCGCAACCTCGTGCAGGAAGGGCGCAGGAGAATCGATCTGGAGCTTAACGCGCGCTACGGGCTCATCTCTAATCTCGTGGAAATCGCCGCACCCTATATGCGAGATTCGGAGCCGCTCGAAGCAATTATCGAAGCGCGTAGTGCGGCTACTGAGCCAGTGACCGGCATGACCCAGCGAGGCAAGCGAGAAGATGATCTCTCGCAGGCGATCTCTCGCGCGCATGTGTTTGCCGAACAGAACGCGGAGCTCTCAGCCGATCAATCATTCAGTTCCATCCGCAATGAGTTGGTGAGCATCAGCAAACGAATCGATCAGGCGAGCCGGTTCTACAACGCTAACGCGAGGGACCTGAATGCCAAGCGTGAATCGTTCCCCTCGAACTTGGTGGCCAGCGCCTTCCACTTTGGCCACGCCGAATACTTTCAGGCTGAGCCAACGCGCATCGCGCTCGCGAGCGATCTGCACGCTGCTGCCAGTTCAGTACCTTCGGAGGGTGCACCCGAGTGAGCGAAGAAACCTTCATCACGGCCGATGGGGAAAACACGCGTGACGATGCCGCATACCAGCCGCGCCCCGGGAGCCGCGTGGTTGGCGTGGGTCCCATGGCCGAGCCGTGGCCCGAGGATCCCCGCCTGGATCCCGCACTTCTGGCCGAAGGCGATCACCGCAACGTCCTAGACAAGTACCGGTATTGGAGCGTTGAGGCCATCAAGGCCGATCTGGATGCCTCGCGTTCCACGCTTCACATCGCCATCGAAAACCTCGAACACGATCTCAACATCGGCTCTATCGTCCGATCCGGTAACGCCTTCAACGTGGGTGGTGTGCACATCGTGGGCCGCCACCGCTGGAACAAGCGCGGGGCGCTGGTCACCGATCGATATGTTGACATCCACTATCATCCGGACGCGCAGAGCCTCGCTGAATGGGCGGAAGGAAACGGTTACCGACTGGTCGCCGTGGATAATCCTCCAAGCTCCACCAGGCTGGAGGAGACGGAACTACCGGAAAACTGCCTGCTCGTGTTTGGGCAGGAATCAACGGGTATCTCACCCGAACTTCAGGCCGTATGTGGGCAGGCAGTGCGGATCGAACAGTACGGCTCCACGCGTTCCATGAACGTTGCCGCGGCTGCGGCCATCGCGATGCACTGGTGGATGGCCCAGCACCGCAGGTAGTCACGCCAGCCCATAATCCGGCCAATCTGTCCATTGGGACTCTCGGGGTCGGATCACTTATATCGTTTTGGACCACTTATGTGCGACTTGGACATGGCATACCACGTCCATAAGAGCCACAACTGGTCCAGAGGGAGTTCGGAGCGCTCCTGCTGGCTCCGCGGGTGGCGGCCTGCTCGCCTGACGTTTTAACTTTGGGCATTTTGTCTAAATCTTTTGACGGTGTCCTGTAGGGTGGTCAGAAATTTCCGAATAGTTTCGCCATGGAGAAGAAACCATGACATCGAAGAAATTTGCTGCAGGACTAGCCTGCGCTGGAATCGCTTTGACCGCCCTGACCGCATGCAGCGAAGATGCTGGAGAATCCACCGAAGCAAGCTGTGAGAGGATTCAAGAGGGCTTGGATCAGCTTGAAGGCAGTGTGACACTCACCCCCGGGGGCACGGGATCCGACAACATTCAGGAGAACACGGCGGAGCTAGAAGAATTTGTGAACGAATGGAAGTCCATTCAAGAGGATACAGCGGATGAAGAATTGGCCAATCATATGGCGGCCATCACCCCAATGTATGAAGCCATGATGGACTTCTCCAAGGGAGACATCAGCGAAGATGAAGCGATGGATGCGATTACAGGGCTCGCCGAAGACGGCAAGATTATCGAGGCAAACGAGTATCTCGAAGCCGAGCCGTGTGGCATTGAGTAAACCGAGTAGCTTGACGTGGGCTGGTAGGCCCAACCATCTCGGGGGATTCCGCTAGACCTGCGTAACCCGCGCGGCCTCAGCCGGGTGCTTGTCCAGCCACGAAACGACGAATGGGCATACGGCGTTCACCTTCAGGCCCTCCGCCTCTGCCAAATCAATCGCCGCTTTGACCAGTGCTGATCCCACACCGCGGCCTCCAAACTCGGGATCGGTTGTGGTGCTGGGGAGGGTTGCTACGCCGTCGTCGTCGGAAATCTCCACAACGATCTGGCCCGCTCTTTCACCGTCCACGAAGGCCTCAAAGCCCTCGGGTGTTCTCTTAATATCCATAAACCAACACTAACGGGCGGCTCCCATCAATCGGAAGGGGAACCGGGCAGTCCTGCGCTGCTATATCCAGCCTTTGCGCCGCGCTTTGAGTACTGCGCTTTGCCTGTCCGTACCGTCCAGTTTGCGGTAGATGGACTTGAGGTGAGTCTTCAATGTGTTCATCGAACCATGAGCGGTCGGGAACCTGATCGGCATGTGCCAAGGCATTTTTTGCTTGATCGGAACTCCGCCCCACACCATCTTTATTGGGCAAAAGTCTTACCCGCTGAAATAAGGACCTTCGGTGTTCGCCCAATTACCTAGATGGTGAGATAATGGTCCTGTCCTAGAACAAATCGAAGGAGAGTTTCTGTGCCTATTGCAACTCCTGAGGTCTACAACGAAATGCTAGACCGCGCGAAGGAAGGCAAGTTCGCCTACCCCGCAATTAACGTGACATCTTCCCAGTCCCTTACTGCCGCAATTCAGGGCTTTGCTGAGGCCGAGTCCGATGGCATCATCCAGATTTCCGTTGGCGGTGCAGAGTACGCCTCCGGTTCCACGATCAAGGATCGCGTTGCTGGCTCATTGGCCATGGCGGCCTACGCCCGCGAAATCGCGAAGAACTACCCGGTGACGGTTGCCCTGCACACCGATCACTGCGCCAAGCAGAACATCGATAGCTGGGTTCGCCCGCTGCTCGAGCTGGAGGCCGAAGAAGTCAAGGCTGGCCGCCTGCCCTTCTTCCAGTCTCACATGTGGGATGGTTCCGCCATCGCGCTTGACGAGAACCTTGTGATCGCTCAGGAACTTCTTGAGCTGTCCGTCAAGGCCAACACCATTCTTGAGGTTGAGATCGGCGCCGTTGGCGGCGAAGAAGACGGCGTTGTTGGCGAGATCAACGAGAAGCTGTACACCTCCTCCGAGGATGGCATCAAGACGGTTGAGGCCCTCGGCCTTGGCGAGAAGGGCCGTTACATCACGGCTCTGACCTTCGGCAACGTGCACGGCGCCTACAAGCCCGGCCACGTGAAGCTGCGCCCCGAGCTGCTTGGCACCATTCAGGAAGAAGTTGGCGCCAAGTTCGGCGTGGGCAACCGCCCCTTCGATCTGGTGATGCACGGCGGGTCCGGCTCCACCGATGAGGAAATCGCCACCGCAGTGGCCAACGGCGTTATCAAGATGAACGTTGATACCGATACGCAGTACGCCTTCACCCGTCCGGTTGCGGACTGGATGTACAAGAACTATGACGGCGTCCTGAAGATTGACGGCGAAGTAGGCATCAAGAAGACGTACGATCCCCGCTCGTGGGGCAAGGCCGCCGAAGCAGGCATGGCCGCCCGCGTTGTTGAGGCGTGCGATCGCCTTGGTTCCGTTGGCACCAAGATGAAGTAATGTCGGCACCTTAGTTGCTGAATCTGGGGCTGGCCCGTTTGGGTCGGCCCCAGATTTGTGTGAAAGCAAGGTCTCGTCGCCGTCGCCGTCGCCGTCGTCGAAAATAATAATAACGACGACGACGGAGCCATACGTACGTACGAAGGTTCGGCGAACTCACTACGCGCCGTCTGGTCACACTTCCTTGCGCTTGATACCCCACAGGAGCTTGGTTGAGCCCAAACCGGATAGTGAGCCGGTCGATTACTACGTGGCTCACACTCAGATCACGCCCGGCAGTTAGCGCGCTCCCGACCTAGGAATGTATTCAACTGGAAGGGGCTGGAGAGTGTTCTCCGAGCAGGCTCCAGCCGTCCTGTGAACTTTTCTGTCGGTGACCCGCTAGCCTCGGACGGTACCAAAGCCGTTGGGATTCTTCACTTGCCAGTTCCACGCATCAGAGCATGCCTGATCGATCGATAATTTGGCTGTCCACCCCAATTCTTGTGAGGCAAGGACTGGCGAGGCATAGCTTGAAGCCACATCACCAGGACGGCGCTGAGTGATCTCGTACGGTATGGCGCGCCCCGAGGCGCGTTCAAAGGCCCTGATCACCTCAAGAACGGAAACACCCTGTCCCGTGCCGATGTTGTACACCTTGTAGTGACCAGGATGGCTAAGATGGGCCAGCGCCGCAACATGGGCCCGAGCCAAATCCACAACATGAATGTAGTCGCGCACGCCCGTGCCGTCCGGAGTATCGTAATCGTCGCCGAAAACCGACACGTGATCGCGTTGCCCGAATGCCACTTGACTGACATATGGCAGCAGGTTGTTCGGAACGCCGCTTGGCACCTCGCCGATCATTCCCGAAGGATGTGCACCCACCGGATTGAAGTAGCGAAGGGCGGTGATTGACCATTCCGCGTCTGCCCGCGTCACATCCTCAAGCATTTGCTCGATCATGACCTTCGTCCAGCCATAAGGGTTCGTGGACTGGCGTGGAAGATCCTCGGAGAACGGGGGATTTTCAGCGCGGCCATACACGGTTGCGGAGGAGCTGAAGACAAGGTTCTTGACGCCATGCGCGCTCATCGATTCGAGGAGGGACAGTGTGGCGTCAAGGTTGGTGCGATAGTAGAGCAGTGGGCTGGCAACGCTTTCCCCCACGGCTTTGAGCCCTGCAAAATGAATGACGGCCCGTATGTCGTTCTCTGTGAATACGTGGTCTAGTACGTCTTTGTTGCGCAAATCGGCTTGATAGAACGGGACCGGGAGCCCGGTTAGTCCTTCAACTCGGCGCAGCGCCTCCGGCGAGCTATTGGAAAGATTATCGACGACGACGGGCTCATACCCAGCCGCCACGAGTTCGATCAGAGTGTGGGTGCCAATGAAGCCCGCACCGCCGGTCACCAAGACCTTCACAGCATTCCTCTCTCGGAGGCACAGATGTACTCATCCAGATTACCGCGATCATGAGGGTTCACCTACCATCATATTCTTGCCTGCGATAAGGTCATTCAGTGCATCGCTTGCAGGCCATCGGCAAAATCGGGTTCCTCCTGACCGCTGTTGCGGAAAATGGCTTACACACGCTATCTGCTGGGCGAGTGATCCTCACCGTCTTACGTACGTAGGGAGCCCTCGTGCTTGAGCGCGAGAACACCGGATCGGGCAGCATCACTAGCGGCGGCAACGGCCCCTATGGACACCACGTCGTGACCCAGTGTGGAGGCCACGAGGGGAGGCGCTGGCACGTGCGAAGTGTCTTGGAGCTTGGCATTGGCGCGCGCGAGGACGGGGCCGATGCTATTCGCGATTCCGCCGGAGACGATGATGATTTCGGGATCGTATAGGTAGGCGAGGAGCTCGCCGATTCGTGCTAGGTGAGAGCTGGCCCTCTCGATCACTAGGGCGAGTGCCGGATCGTCCGCCGAAATGTAGCTGAGTTCGGTATCGGGGGTGAGTGAGTCCGGCGCCAGATTCGCAAGGGGATGGGACGGGGGGATCGAGCCGTCGGCAAGTGCCTCGCGAATCCACCTATCGGTGAGGTCCACGAGGCCCTTGGAGCTTCCGGCGCCGTGCAAGTACTTGAGAATGCCGAGTTCGCCCACTCCGCCGTGGGCACCATAGGCAAGTTGGCCTCCCAGCATCACACCCGCGCCCATCCGGTTCCCGGCCAGCATCGCCACAAAGTTCTCGAGTGATCGCGCCGCGCCCTGTGAGCGTTCGGCCAGTGCAGCCAGAGCGGCATCGTTTTCAACCCGAACGATGGGGAACTTATCGGCGAAGTATTCACGGAAGCCCGGGTTCATCCGCTCCCAGAATCCTGCGTGATGGGTAGGTGATGTGCCGTCTGTGACTGGCGCGGGAATTCCGATGGCTAGGGCCAGAACGTTCTCTGGATCTTGTCCTGCGGATTCGAGCGCTGCGGTGATCGCTTCGGATACCGCCACGCGCCGGCCCAGAGCGTGATCCTCGGTTGGTTCTATCGGGCGGCGGGATCTGGACAGAATGTGGCCTTTGAGATCGGCGACCACCGTGGTGATATGCGAGCGCCCGGCGTCCGTACCAACCAGAAGTCCAGCATCCTCACGAAGTTCAAATCTGCGTGCTGGCCTGCCAAAGCGGTAGCTGCCTTCTGCGAGAGTGTTGGGGAGTTCGCGTACCAGCCCTGCCTCGATGAGGATCTCGGTTGCCTTCATCGCGGTAGATTTCGTGAGGTCTTTCGCATGGGCTACATCGTCTGCCAGAAAGGCTCCGCAGCTCCACGCATGGTCCAACGCGGCGGCTGTACTTGCCCGTGTGAGGGCGGCCGAACCATTTCGTGGTGACACGGTATCGTCCTTTCATCGCCGATGCCTGAAGGCGTGACTCGTGGCACCGGAATCCGGTCGCTTGGTGTAAGTGGCCTGCTTGACGGTTGAGGTGCTTGAAGAACCCTGCCGAATCATCCACTTGGGATTCTAGAGTACGCGGCTGCGCTTTGATACAGGCTCTGGACCTAGGTCCCTCCAGTCGATATCGAGTGTGACGGGTTCGTATCAATTCGATAGATCTTTGCTTAAGCGCCTTGACCGGCGCCGTGATGGCCACTAGATTCACTCATAACAACTTAATTTGATGAACGAATTAAGTATGCAGATTCATCTACGTCCAATGATGGACGGAACGGACGGTGACGTGTCTATGCAACTGCGTGGAAGAAGCAAGCCCCTTATTGCTGCCGCAATCGGGGCTCTACTGGCATCTACGACTCTCGTCGGTTGTGGCAACAGTGGTGAGGGCCCCGAAGCAGTCCATTTCACTCTGAACAAGCGTGAAGCCATCCCGTACATGCGCGAAGTGATCAATGAGTACAACGCATCGCAGGACGATGTACGCGTTGAGTTGGACAGTTCGGGCATCGATCCTGTTTCCGCGAGTTTTGTGCGCGGAAACCCACCCGACCTCATGATGGCGAACTACAACATGGAGGTGTCGCGGTTCGTCGAATGATGCACCGTATCTGACCTGTCCGATGTTTCAGCCGCTCAAGATATCAACCCGGAGCTTCAACCGCTGCTGGATCAGTACGGCGTGTGCGAGGGCCAAGAGTTTAGCTCCTTGCCGTATTCGATCATGGCCGCTGGCGTGATCTACAACAAGGATATTTTTGAGGAATATGACCTAGAAGTCCCGCAAACCTGGGACGAGCTCATCGAAGTGTGCGAGGCGCTTGACGAAGCGGGTATCACTCCTATCTACTCCACTCTCGCCTCAGCGGACAACTGGACGATCGGACAGGGATGGTTCGATTACTCCGTTGGTGGCTCCATCGATGTTCTTCAGTTCTTCGAAGATCTAGATGCCGAAGGCTCGGATGTGGGTTCGGATTCGAGTGTCTCCTTTGAGCAGGATTTTGCCGAGCCGATTGAGAAGATGCGCTTCCTGTCCGATAACTATGCGAATGCTGACGCCATTAACCGCTCTTACGGTGACGGCAACACGGCCTTCGCCAACGGCAGCGGTGCCATGTACTTGCAGGGGCCGTGGGCCTTCAGCGAGATTGCCAAGACTAATCCGGACATGAATCTGGGAACGTTCCCCTTGCCGATGACGAACGATCCGGAAGATCTCAAGGTTCGCGTGAATGTTGATCTTGCCATGATGATCCCCAACGAGGCTGCGAATCCGGAAGGGGCGAGGGACTTCCTCGATTACCTGTATCAGCCGGACATCATCGCCGCTTACAACGAATCTCAGTTGGGAATCAATCCGCTGACTGATGGTAAACAACCAGATGATGAGCGAATCCAGGGTGTTCTGGATTATTACGATCAGGCGAAGTTCTACCAAGGGCCATCAGTTCTGGTTCCAAGGACCATCCCCATGTTCAACTACAACCAGTCAATGCTGATTGATCAGGATCCAGCCCAAACGCTCAAGACTTTGGACGAGGACTGGTCTCGTCTGGCAGAGCGAAGCTAGGACCGAAGGAGTTTAGCAATGTCTGCACCAGTAGCTGCCGCACCACCACTCCCGAAGCCTTCCGAGGTCACGGGCAAAATCAAGCACAAGAAGGTCCGTACCGAACCTATCTACTATCTGTTCACTGTCCCCACGTTGATACTGCTGTCAGTAGGCATCACACTGCCTGCTGTGGTGGGAATCTTCTTCTCCTTCACCAATTACATCGGAGTGGGAGAATGGGAGTTCATCGGGTTCTCGAACTACAAGGTGATGTTCTCTGATCCGGCGATCCTACAGAGCTATTTGTTCACGCTGGGATTCTCGCTTGTCACGGTGATCGTGGTGAACATTATTTCCTTCCTGTTGGCCGTGGGACTGACCTCCCGGATTCGATTCAAGGTTGTTCTTCGTGCGGTCTTCGTGATTCCCATGGTGATCTCGGGAATCATCATCGCCTACGTGTTCAACTTCCTGTTCTCCAACTCCTTGCCAGCTCTTGGCGAGGCTCTGGGGATTGGCTGGCTATCGGAAAGCCTGCTCGGTAATCCCGATATGGCCTGGCTTGCCATCGTGATTGTGACCGCGTGGCAGGCGATTCCCAGTACGCTCCTCATCTACATTGCCGGAATCCTCTCGATTCCTGGAGATGTGTACGAGGCAGCGGATATCGATGGCGCCAGCAAAACCCAGCAGCTCATGCGGATTACCTTGCCGCTGGTGTTGGGCTACGTAGTGATCAACATCGTGATTGGGTTCAAGAACTTCCTCAACGCGTATGACATCATCGTGGGTTTGACCAACGGAGGTCCAGGTACTTCCACACGATCAGTTGCGATGTCCATTATTCAAGGATTCTTTGGTGGCGATTACGCCTACCAGATGGCTAACGCAACGATCTTCTTCATCATCGCGATTCTTATCGCCTTGCTTCAGCTTTCGATGAATCGTGGAAGGAACTAAATCAGATGTCCGCTCCAACTGCAGAAAACCAAGCACCCGCGTCCGATCAGGATTCCACCACACCAGAAGTGGGCAACGGCAACATCAAGATGTCCAAGGACCGCTCTGGTTGGCCCACCACCATCGTGTTGATGGTCTGTTCGCTAGCCGTCCTCATTCCGCTCTATGTCACCATTTCGATGGCATTCAAGACAACGGGTCAAGCGGTGGATGGCAACGCTTTCTCCCTTCCCAATCCCTTCAGTACAGAGGGCTTTGTGGAGGCGTGGAACCTGACCAACTTCCCCAAAGGTGCGATGATCTCCGTTATCGTCACCGCTTCAACGGTGATTTTGACGGTTCTCCTTGCTGCCATGCTCTCCTATGCGGTGATACGTAACTGGGAGAAGCGATTCTTCCGGTACTCGTTCTTCTACCTCATGGGCGTTATGTTCATCCCGTTCCCCGTGGTGGCTCTTCCCCAGATCCAAATGACAGGCCGGCTCAGTCTGGATAACCCAGTAGGGGTCATCTGGCTGGCCACGATGTTCCAGATGGCCTTCAGCGTCATGCTCTTCACGGCGTTCCTGCGTTCGATCCCGCTGGAGCTGGAGGAAGCGGCACGCATTGACGGTGCAACAACGTGGCAAACGTTCTGGAAGCTGGTGTTCCCGCTGCTCATGCCGATGGCTGCTACGGTTGGCATCTTTGCCTTCTTGTACGCATGGAATGACTTCATGATGCCATCGCTGATGATTTCGGATCCGGATTTGCAAACGTTGCCGGTTCGCCAGAACCAGTTCCAAACTCAATTCTCCAACAACTACAACATATCGTTCGCTTCCTACCTGATGGCGATGGCACCAGCCATTGTTGTGTATCTATTCTCCCAGCGGTGGGTCATGGAGAGCGTCACTCAAGGCGCCGTCAAGGGGTAAGCGGCTCATCGCCACGGCAACCCCAACCCCGATCAGCTCATCGCTAAACGGTGAACAACCATCCGAGCGGGTCCACATGATGCATCACGTTTTGTGTAGACTCGCTCGGCGGTTGTCTATACCGTGAACCCGTCCCAACACCTGTACATGACAGCGCACAGAAAGGGCCTTTTAGTTGTCTATTTTCCCTGCCTCCGATGCGAATTGGTGGCGCCAAGCAGTTGTATACCAGATCTATCCGCGTAGCTTTGCTGACGCAAACGGCGATGGGCTTGGCGATATCGCGGGTATTACCTCTCGCGCCGATTACCTCCAGCAACTGGGTGTGGATGCCGTGTGGCTCAGCCCGTTCTATCCCTCTGAGCTTGCCGATGGCGGATACGACGTAGCAGATTACCGCAACGTTGATCCGCGATTGGGGAGCCTCGCTGATTTCGATAAGATGCTCAGTGCTCTTCATTCACGCGACATTCGGGTGATTGTGGATATCGTTCCCAACCACACCTCAGATCAGCATGAGTGGTTCCAAGCGGCTCTCAAGGCTGGCCGCGGTTCCCCTGAGCGTGACCGCTACATTTTCCGGGAGGGTAAGGGTCCAAACGGGGACGAAATCCCCTCGGACTGGGTGGCCAGTTTCGGTGGGCCATCGTGGACCCGCGTGGAAGATGGACAGTGGTACTTGCACAACTTCGCTCCACAGCAGCCTGATCTGAATTGGTCAAACCCGGATGTTCGCGCCGATTTCGTCAAGACGATCCGTTTCTGGGCTGATCGTGGTGTGGATGGATTCCGTATCGATGTGGCCCACATGCTGGTCAAGGACCTCTCGATGGATCCGCTTCCTACCAAGGAAGAGCTGGATGCTATTCCAGTGGATGGAAACCATCCGATGTGGGATCGTGACGAAGTTCAGGACGTGTACGCCCAGTGGCGCGCCGTCTTCAACGAATACGATCCGCCGCGCATGGCCGTAGCTGAGGCATGGGTAGCGTCCGACAGAGTGCCGCGCTACGCGAATCCTCATAGCCTTGGCCAGTCCTTCAACTTCGATCTACTCGAAGCAGATTTCGATGCTGTCCAGTTCCGCAGGATCGTGACCCACAACCTGAGCCTTGCTGCTGGTTCGGGTTCTTCCAGCACGTGGGTGCTTTCAAACCACGATGTGGTGCGCCATCCCACGCGGTACGGATTGCCCAATCCGGCACGGCGCGCGGACGGCAAACCAGCGATCAAGCATGGCCAAGAGTGGCTGCAACGTGATCCAGATGGGCCAGTTTTGCAGCGCGAGCAGGGTTTGCGGCGCGCTCGCGCGGCAACAACCTTCATCTTGGGCCTGCCCGGATCCACCTACATCTACCAAGGTGAGGAGTTGGGCCTGCACGAGGTGTACGAACTTGATTCGAGCGAGCGTCAGGATCCCACCTTCTTCCGCACGCACGGAGAGGAAGTAGGCCGCGATGGTTGCCGCGTACCGCTGCCCTGGACGGCCAGCGGTACCTCTCATGGCTTCGGTGCGAATGGCTCTCACTTCCCACAGCCGGACTGGTTCGGGAAGTACTCGGTGGAAACTGAGGAAGGTGACCTTGAATCACCTCTGCGGATGTACCGCTCGGCCCTCGCCTTGCGTAAGCAGTTGGAAACAAGCGAGACCATGGAGTGGATCGAAACAGGGCGTGACGATGTTCTGGCCTTCGAACGCCCCAACGGCTGGAAGGTTGTCACCAATTTCGGGACAGAGCCCTACGCCTACGCCACCGATACGGTTGCTCTGAGTTCAGAGCCCGTGTTCGTGGAGAACGGCAAGGTTGAGATCCCAGGAGAAACCACCGTCTGGATCGCCGGCTAGAGGCGCCGGCCAAGCCGCACAGGTGAGGGAGAGGCCCGTATACGACCGAGGCCCCTCCCTCACCTTGTTTGTGCGGCGAGCCAACTGACGGAATCGTCGTCGTCAAAAACTACTCAACCTGACACGTATAGGCCGTGAGCATCCAATCTGCCGGAGTCTCATCTGCCTTGAGCAGGTAATCTCCGGTACGCCAGCCCTCGCGTGTCATGAGGAGTGGTCCGCGGTCCGCATAGTACTCATAATCGGCTTGGAAAAGATTGAGGTTGCGTACGTAGTAGGTTTCGGCCTCGCTGCCCAGTTCGCGGCTAACGCCGTCAGAGTCCGTATACACGAACCATCCGGCCCAGAGGAGCGCCGCTTGGTAGGCGACGACGACGAACGCCGCCGCCATCCATCCCGCATTTCTGAGCGCGCGCCGGCTGCGCGGGACGTCTGCCTCGTCTGTAAGATCGGCGTCCGCTTGTTCGCGTTTGCTCTTGAACGCCCGATTTAGCAACCAAATGAGCAACACGGGCAGCGCAATGGCCCCTGCGCCAAAGATCAGCAGGAACGTGACGGCGGCTCCCGGTGTGAGCTGGTTGGTTGTGCTGCCAAATGGCCCCCACACCCAGAAAAAGGCCAGTGCGATCAGGGTGATGGTGACACACGCGAGGGTGGTGATGACGGGGCCAGAAAGGCGTCCCAAGAACTTCATACCTCTTAGGCTACTAGGTCAGCTTCAAACTACGCTGAGTGTCGGAGATTCACACATGCCGCTGTGTTGGCAGAAGAACGGGGATAAGCTGGCGATCAGGACCTGCTCAGCCAAAGAGTGCGATGTTTCACCCAAGGTCAAGAAAGCGTGGGAAACGTGAGAATCTTCTATGAACCCGAAGGCGCGGCCTTTGGAGATTGTATGCCGATGTACTGGGACGGCCAGTACTACCTGTTCCATCAGAGGGACCCTGCTCTGGATGCTCCGCTCAGCGTTCCGCTGGGGTGGGCTCTTGTGACCACCAAGGACTTCGTGCGTTTTGAGGACCAAGGCGAAGTTATTTCCGGGGAGGGCGATGCGGCACCCGACCGTTATATCTTCGCTGGCTCAGTGTATCGGGGCCCGGATGGGGCATTCGAGGCGAATTACACCGGATTCAACGATCTGCGAGAGGGGACTGGTCAGCCTACGCAGGTACTCATGCGCGCCTCTAGTGACGATCTGACTCATTGGACGAAGGAGGGAGCCTTCAAGCTTCCACCCCAACCCGGATACGATTCGGGAGACTGGCGTGATCCGTTTGTGTTCTGGGATGAAGAACGCTCCCAGTGGACGCTTATCTTGGGGACCCGGAGCGATGTTCCGAAGATTCATCGCACCGGGCGGACCGTTTGGTTTTCCTCGCCGGATGCTAAGGACTGGACGTTTGAGGGCGATCTGTACGCCCCCGGTTTGTATACGGGGCATGAGATGCCGGACGAATTCCACATCGGGGAGACATGGTATTTGCTCACTACCGAATACTCGGACAAGTCAAAAACTGTGTATGTTCGGAGCGATTCGGCTGTGGGGCCATGGCACCGGCCCCCTGACGATGCCTTTGACGGGCGCGCGTACTATGCGGCGCGCACGGCGAGCGATGGCGAACGCCGGTTTCTGTTCGGCTGGGTGGCCAACAAACAGGGCAACCGTGATGCGAACACCTCATGGTGGGGCGGAACGCTTGTGGTGCACGAAGTGGTCACGCGCGAGAACGGGACGCTCGGTGTTGTTCCTCCGACGGAATTGACTGAGGCCGTCATGGCAGGTGCACACACGCTTGCCCCAGAACGGATCGAGGCAGGGAACGGGCGGGTGTCCTGCGTGGTGGCAGACGCCTCCTCCACCTCTTACGGATTCGAGGCAGACGTAACGATTGCGCCGGGAACGCGCCAGTTCACACTGCAGTTTGCGGGTGACCCAGAGCTGGACGATTGGTATGGCTACACGATTGATCTGACGCAGAACCGGCTCACCTTCGATCGCCAGCCCAACTGGCCGTGGAATCGATACGACAACAAGGGTCTCGAGCGTCCGCTTCCCAACGTGAGTGCTGGTGGACTAATTCACCTTCAGCTCATCGTGGACGAAGGCGTTGCTGTTCTGTATCTCGAGGACATTGCCTTGAGTGCTCGCATCAACGAACCGGCTGGCTCTGCACTCGGTTTTGACGTGGAAGACGGTGACATCGAGGTGACGAATGCGCGCCTCTCAAATGTGGTTGGAAGGATCTAACCTTGTCATTCACTGTCCGGTGCCGGTGGCTGCCTCGAGCAAGCCATCGAGCACCGGCTTTTGAATGAGTGCATTGAGGTAGTTGAGAAAACTGAGCCCAACGAGCACCATGAACCACATCGTGGCCGTTCGGGCACCGGGGAGTAGGACGAAAACGAGGATGGGTGCGCTGGTGGCCGCCACGCAAAGCAGGGTTCGTCCAGCGTGCCGAACTGCAAGTATCGCGGCGTTGCCTAAGTGCCCTGTGACTGTGTTCGTGAAGAATGCACTGAGAGGTAATATCCATACTAGGAGTGCCAGAATGAGCACAACGGCTACCAGAACCAAGCTCGTTAGCGCACCAGCGAGTGTGGCATCCGTTGTGCCGCCCAGAGCCCAGTTCTGTGCCCATGCTCCGGCGATGAGGATTACCGAGGGAACCCACCATGCCAGAGACTGCCGTAGATTCCCTCGGAACGCATGCCACCACGATCCGGCAATGTAGCTATCCGTATCACGCACCACTTCGTTCGTGACCCGACTCGCGGCGGTCAGCGAAGCGCCAGCCGTCACGATAGGTAGGCACCCAACGAGTGTCAGGACGTTGATGATGACAACGTCCGCAAATACGCTGAGCGCGCGATATATGGATGACTCTGGACCCATAGAGTGATTATCCTTTGACGGCTCCGGCAGCGACACCTTCGATAATGTACTTCTGGCAGAAGAGATAGAAGATCACAATCGGGATGATTGCCAAAACCAGCATGGCCATTTGGGCACCCATGTCACGATTGCCATTGGAGCCAACGAGCATCTGAATGACGATCGGAATGGTCTTGTAACGTTCATCTTGGCCAATCACGAGGTTCGGCAGCAGGTAATCGTTCCACACCCACATGGCGTTCAGGATCGCTACCGTGATGGCAATCGGCTTGAGCAGGGGAAGTACCACTCGGAAGTAGTTTTGGATAGGGGAGCAACCGTCAATGAGCGCTGCTTCCTCAATATCTATTGGGATAGATTTGACGAATCCAGAGTAGAGAAATACGGAAAGGCCGGAGCCAAAGCCGAGATAGAGGACGACCATTCCCCACGGCGAAGCGAGATGAAGGGCATCGGCAATTCCAACGGTGGGGAACATGACCATTTGGAATGGTGCCACCATGGAGAAGGCGAATAGGTAGTACAGGATACCGGTCCACCACGTCTTGACTCGCGTGATGTAGTAGGCGGTCATGGCGCAGAAGAATACGATGACGATCACCGAGAACACGGTGATGAACAGGGACCAGCCGATGGCTCGGGCAAAGCCTGACAGAGCCAATCCGGTCGCGAAGTTCTCCAGCCCGACGAATGTGTCGCCCGAAGGAATAGAGAATGGGCTGTCCGAAATGAAGAACTTTCCCTTGAAAGAGTTGAGCAGAATGAACGCCAACGGGATCATGTAGATGACGGCCAGAATGGCCAAGAACCCTGTGAGGGCCGCCCTCCCCCCGCTGCGCTTGGGCTTCGGTCCGATGTTCGGCATGTCCTTCTTGTCCAGAACCTCGGGCCGCGCTTGGGGATCGATATCGCTGGCAGGTTTTATCTCTCCAGCACCTGGCAGTTGGATACTCACTGGTCAACCTCCTTTGAGCGGGTGGCTCGAAGTTGGAGAAGGGCGATAGTCGAGACAAGGAGGAAGAAGATCACGGCCTTAGCCTGAGCAATTCCTTCCATCGACACTTTGTCATACATGGTTTTCACGATATTTAGTGCTGCCATCTCGGTTTGCCCGAGTGGTGCTCCCGCGGTGAGCGCCAAGTTTTGGTCATACATTTTGAACGTATTCGCGAGAGTCAGGAACAAGCAGATCGTCACTGACGGCATGACCATCGGGACGGTGACGCTCTTGAGTACCTGCCAGCGTGAAGCTCCGTCGATTTCCGCCGCTTCGATGAGCTCGGGAGGTACATTTTGTAGGCCAGCGATGTAGATGATCATCATGTAGCCCATGAGCTGCCAATTGATGAGTAACACAAGCCCTGCGAAGCCCAGATGCCAATCAACGACAATTGTTGTTTGCCACTTTGCTAACACTGCGTTGAGCATTGCCTGCCACGTATAGCCCAATACAATGCCGCCGATCAAGTTCGGCATAAAGAAGATAGTGCGGAAGAAGTTGGTGCCGCGGAGTTTCTGTGTCAGAAGATAAGCAAGGAAGAAGGCACCAACGTTGACGCTGATGATGGCAACTACTGCAACAAGTGCAGTAAACAGGAGCGCCGAGCCGAATCCCTGAGACTCATCGAAGGCTGCTTGATAGTTGTCAAGGCCGACCCATTCCGAATTTGTGAGGGTGGTGAACTGTGTGAACGAGAGATACAGGCCCACGAAGAAGGGAAGAAGGAATGCGATGATGAACGCGATAAGCGTTGGCCCAGTGAACACTAGGCCGTATTTCTTGAGAGCTTGAGTCATGATGTTCTCTCGGACGTTGGAAAAAGGAAGTGTGCGTGGAGAGGGCCCGGCAGCCATCTAGCGAATGGAACCGAGCCCTCTCTATCGCGGACTTAGTTAGCTGCGGCCTTTTCGGCGTTCCACTGGTCCGTCATGAAGTCGATGACGTCCGACCACTCGCTGTTTCCAGCTGCATACTGTGCGAGCAATTCGCCCAGCCCATTCTTGTAATCTTGGCTTGGGAAGACGGTGAACACCCAGTTGACCGTGTAAAGATCATCGTTGTTCATGTACTCAACAACTTCTTTGCCCAAAGGGTCAGAAGGTGCGAGATCGGTAAATGTATCGAACGGTGCGATGAAGCCCAAATCTTCGGACGCCATTTTGGTGCCATTCTCAGTAGTGAACAACCAATTCGCGAAATCGATGGATGCTTGCTGATCGGCTTCGGAGGCTTGAGAGTTGACGGACAGGAAGTTCTCGGTTCCGATGGCGATTCCGGCCTCTTCTTCGCCCTCAACGCCCATGTAGATGGGGAGGAAGTGAATGTCCTCTTCTGCTACCGTGTTGCCGCTCACCTCGGAGATCTGGCTCCACCCCCAGTTACCGTTTTGAACCATGGCGGCTTGGCCAAGCGCAAGCTCCGCCATTGAATCCGTCACTGTAGCGGAGCTGGTCAGCTTTGGGTCGATGGTGGAGTTTGTCAGATAGAGATCGAGAATATCCTGATAGTTGTCTCCGTACGTCCCCTTCAGATCGGCGCTATCGTCCACGCCTTCATCGCGGAACTCGTAGAACACGGGGTAATTGGCCAGATGGGTTTGGAATCGCCATTCCTCGCCTGGAGCGAGCGACGTTGCTGCGAATACACCGTTGATCCCGAGATCGTCCTTCTTGGCCTGCATGTCATCCGTGACAGCTTTGAGGACATCGAAGTTGTTGATCTCATCAACCGAGGAGGCCTTTGCTCCATCCGTCTCGAAGTACTGCTGCATGATGGCATCGTTGTAGATAATGCCGTATCCCTCGGTGGCAAACGGGACGCCGTAGATACGATCGTCCTCACCTGTGACGGCCATTGTTGGATCGGACAGGTGCTGAGTGAATTCTTCGTCAGTGACATCCAGTGTGTAGTCCTGCCACGTCTGGTAACCCACTGGCCCGTTGATGTTGAACAAGGTGGGGCCGTCAGACTTAGCTAGCTCTGTTTTGAGGACCTGTTGGTATGTTCCAGATGCGGCAGTCACGATTTTGACGTTGACTCCAGTTTCCTCTTCGTAGGCTGCAGCAACGTCCTTCCAGGCCTCCTCTTGCTCTGGTTTGAAATTCAGGTAGTAGACGCTACCGTCCCCACCATCGCCACTTCCAGAATCGTCACCATCGCCGCCGCAAGCTGCGAGCCCTCCGAGTGCGAGAGTCGCTGCCGCACTGATTGCAGCAATCTTCCTCTTACCGCGCATGTTTGCCCTCCTTTGGACATGTGCGGCCACCGCGGGTGGGCGGTGGCCCGTTCATTTGTGTCGATTTAAACACATGTGTGCAACATTCTGCAAACTGTTACACAGCTTTCCGTGTTGCCCGAAATTCCGTGCGTCAACGCGGAATGGATAGCCAAGCGACCCTGCTGTTTCCGTGTGATTCCGGCCGGAGGTCCGAACGTCTATGAGCCGCCGGCACTGTCCTACCTCAACGAAAGATGCCACACAGAGTGCCCCATCAACGGAGCGTCGCACGGTGCCACCAGCCCGAACAAACGAGGGGTGACCCACTGGGCCACCCCTCGTTTCAGAACTCCGCCCTAGATCGCCCGCGGCTCAATCTTCCATACCTGCTGGGCGTAATCGTTGATCGTACGGTCAGAGGAGAAGCGGCCAGAGCGCACGATGTTGATCCAGCACATCTTCGCCCACTTTTCTTCATCCTTGTAGTCCTCAGCCATGCGATCGCGGACATCCCGGTAATCGGCGAAATCGCCGAGCAGGTAGTACACATCCGCATCTTCCCATGAGCTGCCATCCAGGAGTGACCCCAGCAGATCGTGGAAATCACCAGATCCACCATCATCTAAGGTGCCGTCCACGAATGCATCGAGCACGCGCTTGAGCCCCGGTACGGTTTCGTAAGCATCGCGGGGGTTGTAGTGCTTGCGCAGCTCGGGCAGATCCTCTTCGCGGGCGCCGAAGATGTAGGCATTTTCATCGCCCACAGCCTCGTGAATCTCCACGTTGGCCCCATCCATCGTGCCCAGTGTGAGGGCACCGTTCATCATGAACTTCATATTGGAAGTTCCGGATGCTTCCTTGCCGGCGGTGGAAATCTGTTCGGAGATATCCGCTGCGGGAATGATGTACTCGGCCGGGGTGACGTTGTAGTTCTCCACCCACAGCACGGTCAGGCGGCCAGCAATATCGGGATCGTTGTTGACGATGCGCCCGATCTCATTGATGAGCTTGATGATGGCCTTGGCCCGCTTGTATCCGGGAGCAGCCTTGGCGCCAAAGATGAACACACGTGGAGCGATGTCCAACGAGGGATCGTCCTTCAACCGGTAGTAGAGGTCAAGGATGTACATGGCATTCAGGAGCTGGCGCTTATATTCATGCAAACGCTTGATCTGGACGTCATAGATGGCATCGATCGGGATGTCCACGCCCTGCCGTCCCTTGACCCACGTGGCAAAACGTTCCTTGTTGGAGCGCTTGATATCGATGAGTTGGTGTAGCAGCGCCGGGTCATTCACGCGGCCCTCGATCTTCTCTAGCTGAGCTAGATCGGTGACCCACGCATCGGAACCCAGTTCCTCGGTCAGCAGGCCGGCCAACGGGCGGTTGCAGGAGTTCAGCCACCGGCGCTGTGTCACGCCGTTGGTCTTGTTGTTGAACTTCTCCGGCCAGATGTCATACCAATCGTGGAGAGTCTCGCGCTTGATGATTTCGGTGTGCAGGGCCGCAACGCCGTTGATGGAGAACGCGGCGTAACAGGCGATCCACGCCATGTGCACGCTTCCTCCGGAAACGGGTGCCATGTATTCAATCTTGCCGGGATGCCACCCGGCCTCCGCCAGTTCCTCGCGGAAGCGGCGATCGATTTCATTGACAATGTCTAGGATGCGGGGGAACAGCTTCTGGAAGATGGAGATCTCCCATGTTTCCAACGCCTCGGCTAGCACCGTGTGGTTCGTGTACGCGAAGGTCTGCTGTACAACAGCCCACGCGTCTTCCCACGACAGCCCGTTCTCATCCATCAGCAGGCGCATGAGCTCAGGAATGGCAAGCACCGGATGCGTATCGTTCAGCTGGACGGAGTTCAGCGCTCCGAAGCCGCGTAGATCATCGCCGTGTTCGCGCTTGTACACATCGATCATCGTCTGGAGCGATGCCGAAACGAAGAAGTATTGCTGGCGTACGCGCAGGACTTTGCCTTCGTACGTGGTGTCGTTCGGGTACAGCACGCGGCACAGATCGTTGACCCGCTCGCGTTCGACGATCGCATCGGTGAAGCGCTGGGAGTTGAAGGCATCGTAATCGAATTCTTCGATGGGCTCAGATTTCCACAGCCGCAAGGTGTTGACGTTCTTCGTCTGGTACCCGGTGATCGGCATATCGTAAGGAATGGCGCGCACATCCATATCCGCGAAGCGCACGTAGCGTGCCTCCTCCTCGCGGCGGATCACGAAGGGGTAGCCCTCCTCCATCCATGGATCGGGGTGCTCGTTCTGGAAGCCGTCATCAATGGTCTGCTTGAACAGGCCGTAACGGTAGAGGATGCCATATCCTGTCACGGGAAGGTCCATCGTGGCGCACGAGTCAAGGAAGCAGGCGGCCAATCGGCCAAGCCCGCCGTTGCCCAGCGCGGCGTCGTGTTCGGATTCCAGCACGTCCGCCAAATCCTGACCGCCAGCCGCAAGGGCTTCCTGAGCCTCTTCGAGCAGGCCTAGGTTGGCCAGATTGTTGAGGAGGGCGCGGCCCATGAGGAACTCTGCCGAGAAGTAGTGTTCCTGGCGGCCCGCCTGATACGCGTGCGTGGTGGCTTCCCAGTTATCGGCCAGCTGGCTTACGATTTGGCCGGATAGGCCCGCCCAGTACTCCGTGCTTGAGGAATTTGCGGTGGTTTTTCCAGAGGCTGATCGAACGAACGAGCCGAGCGATTGCGTCAGATCCGAGGACATAAATGAATCTCCTTGCGAAAGAACTTGCACGCCTAGCCTAACCGACGATCCGTGCGTCCGTTGCCATACCGGCTAAGTGCTACGTGGTTAGCGTTACAGAGCAGGCGCCTTCGCGCGCGGGAATCTCGGAACGTGGATGGATGTTCGCCACGTGTGGACATGAGGGAGAGGTTCGTCGTCGCCGTCGTCGTTAAAAAATAATGACGACGACGGTGTCCCACGTACGTAGTGGAGCGCGGTATCCGTCTCATCTGATGTATTCATCACACGGGCCGGGCGAACCTCAGTATGCTGAGGAGGTAAAGCGGCACCGCCTCTTTACGAAGCGAAAGCAATGAAGGAGAGCAGTATGCCTGCGGTCATCGTCCTTGGCGCCCAATGGGGAGACGAAGGAAAAGGAAAGGCCACCGATCAGCTCGGGACCCGCGCCGATTACGTTGTGAAATACAACGGCGGCAATAATGCGGGGCACACCGTGGTGGTAAACGGGGAAAAGTTCGCGCTACACCTCTTGCCGGGCGGGATACTCTCGCCCACGTGTACGCCGGTGATTGGCAACGGGGTTGTTGTTGATCTGGGGGTTCTGTTTGAGGAAATCGGGGATCTGGACTCGCGCGGGATCGATACATCCCGGCTCAAGATCTCGGCCAATGCACACATCATTACCGCCTATACGCGCACGATGGATGCGCTGTCAGAAATCGCGCTGGGTGACAAGAAGATCGGCACCACCGGCCGCGGGATCGGGCCAACATACGCGGACAAGGTATCGCGTTCTGGTATTCGCGTGCAGGACCTGTTCCACGAGGATGAGCTGCGGGCCAAGGTAGAGGCTGCTCTAGCCCAGAAGAACATCCTGCTTAAGGAATACGGTGCGGAGCAATTCGAAACCGATGCGGTCGTGGCCGATCTGCTCTCATATGCGGATCGCGTGCGGCCAATGGTTATCGATACCACGCTGGAGCTGAACAACGGGTTGGATGACGGCAAGACCATCGTGTTCGAGGGTGGCCAATCCACCATGCTGGACATTGATCATGGCACGTACCCATACGTAACCTCCTCCAACCCCACAGCCGGCGGTGCATGCACCGGAACCGGCGTAGGGCCAACGAAGATCGATCGCGTGATCGGCGTTGCCAAGGCCTACATCACCCGCGTTGGCGAGGGGCCGTTCCCCACCGAATTGCTGGACGAATCCGGTGACTGGCTACGCGAGCAGGGTCACGAATACGGTGTGACAACCGGGCGCCCGCGCCGCTGCGGCTGGTATGACGCCCCGGTTGTACGCTACTCCTCGCGCGTCAATGGGCTGACTGACATCGCGCTCACCAAGCTGGACGTGCTGGGCGGGCTCGATCAGATCCCCGTGTGCGTTGCCTACGAAGTGAACGGGGAACGCGTGGACGAAGTCCCAGCCTTCGCCGCTGATTTCGCTGCCGCCACGCCGATCTACGAATACCGGCCCGGCTGGAGCGAAGATATCTCCGAGTGTCGCACCTTCGAGGACCTCCCGCAGGCCGCTCAGGATTATGTGCTGTACCTCGAGGAAGTGTCGCGCTGCCGCATCAGCGTGATCGGGGTTGGCGCAGGGCGCGAGGCCACCATCGTTCGTCAGGATCTGCTGGACTGATTCGGCGGGTAGTCATATGAAGGAGGGGAGCAGCTCGCTGAGCTGCTCCCCTCCTTCGCAGTGCCGGTGTTTGCCAGCTAACTACCTATTGCTGGGTCCATCCGCCATTTTGGCCGTTCTGACCGGGCTGGCCTTCTTGGCCGGGCTGGGGCTGGCCGAACTGCTGGGTTGGCTGCCCACCTTGCTGGCCAGGCTGGGGCTGGCCAAATTGTTGGGTTGGTTGACCGGGCTGGCCGAACTGCTGAGTCGGTTGGCCGCCTTGACCGGACTGGTCTGGTTGGCCAAACTGCTGTGTCGGCTGGCCGTAGGGGGCCTGACCTGGGGCTGGCTGGCCGTAGCCGGCCTGAGGCTGTCCGGGTTGGCCGTAAGGGGTTTGACCGTAGGGCGGCTGGCCGGGACCACCGGGGTAGCCGCCGTCGTTCTTATTCTTCTTGCCCCGAGTAAGGAAGAAGATGATCAGGCCGATGAGGAGAACAGCGCCCACACCGATCAGGATCCACGCCCAGATGGGGAAGCCGTCAGAATCGCTATTCTGTGAATCAGTTGTATTGCCGTCGGCACCGGGGCCTGGCACGGGGGTTCCTGCAACTGGGTCGGGCACTGTTTGGCCTTGGCTAGGAGCAGGTGCAGGTGCGGGAGCTCCGCCACCGCCGCCGCCAGACTTCGCGCCAGTTACCGAAATGCCGCTGCTGAGGATGTTGTAATCCGAATACGATACGGTGCTTCCACTGATGGAACCGCCATTCGTTGCGTCCGTGATCTCGCCAGGCATGGTGACATTGAATGTGAAGTCAAGCCCGCCGAGTTCTTCCAGATCCTCGTCGGTGAAGTCTTCCATGTCCATATCATCGGCCGTGATGTTCAAGGTGAAGCTATCACCATTGTCGATGAGTACTTCACCGTCTACTGCATCCGGTGTGCTCATGATGAAGCGGCAACCGAGGTTGCTGCCCTCACTGATGTCTTCAATATCGAAGCTTCCTCCGGGAATCAGGTCATCTCCCTCGCCTGAAACCTCGCTCTGCATCATGTCGCAGGTGATGCCAGAGTCCGCCATCATGCCCGTGGTATCAACCATGTCCATGGTCATGGTCATGCCGCCATCTTCGGTGATCTCCACCGTGTTGGCTGACTGACAGGCGGACAGAAGGAGTGCGGCGGGGAGTAAGACTCCCGCCATCACTCTCCCTTTGCGCGAATGTGTTGATGTCATACCGTCTACCTGCTCTCTCATCTGTGGTGGTATGGCACGCCCGGGAATGATGCCCGGCGCGTGGGGTGGAACCTAGCTAGTTCTGAGGGCTGCCAGAGCTTGGCTGCGAAGGGCCGGTTCCGTCCTGTTGGTTGGGAGGGGTCTGGTGGTCTTGGCCGTATTGCAATGGCTCTTGGCCGCCAGGCTGTGGGTGTCCGAACTGTTGTGGTGCCTGACCGGGCTGCTCGAACTGTGAAGGATTGACGTACGGCGCGCCGCCTTGGATCGGATTGGCCGGAGCTCCATATGCCGTGCGGCCGTCAGGAACGTAGCCGCCGGGGACTCGAGGATCTCCCTCGCCACCGCGGTTCTTGTTACGAGCTCTCATGAAGTAGATGAATACGCCGATCAGGGCAAGAACAGCAACCACCAGAAGGATCCACACCCATACGTCAACGCCAGAATCTTCATCGGATTCCGCATCTGTTGGTTCTGCCGCTGGGTTCTGTGCGGTTGCAGTTTGCTCGCCGCCCGCGGGAGTTGTCGCTTCTGCGGATGGGGTTGCCGGCGCTGGGGCTCCGGGCGCGCCACCCGTGGCCGAGACTCCCTCACTCAGGGTGTCGTAGCCTTCCCATGTCACGGTATTGCCATCGATCTGGCCACCGTTGCTGGCTTCGGACACGTTGCCCGGGAACTCCATGGTGAACGTGGAATCGATATTTCCGAACTGTTCAATCTGTGAAGAGTCATTGAAGGCAGTCCAGAATTCTTCTGGGATGTCCATTGTGTAGGAGTCACCTGACGTGGTGACCGCCATGCTGTAGAACTCCTGATCAAACGTTCCGGTGAACCGGCACGAAAGCGGGTCCGAGCCAAGATCATCAATAACAACGTCTGAGAGGTAAGGGAAACCCCCTTCGAAGTTCTCCTCAAAGTCCGCACAGGTCATACCTGCGGCCAAACCTTCATCGTCCTCCATTTCGAGGGAGATGGAGATCGTTTCATCTTCACTGAGGCTCAACGTGGTGCCCACCTGACATGCACCGAGGAGCGCGGCAGCGGGTATCACGGCGAGAACAAGTTTCTTGCGCTGTGAGATCATGCCTATACATTACTGATGGACCTAAGTCCTGTCACTCGCGTTGCAAAGTGTGAGAAGACGTCCGCGGATGGGCGAGGTATGTTCGTCTGATCCGTGTAGTAACCCGGCTCGAAGCACGTCGTGTCGTTTTTGGATTGCCTCGTGGGCCCTTCGAAACCACGTGGTCAGATGTGCATCACTGTGTGATGCGATGCACGATTCCCTCAAATGGCGTGATTCGGCGGATTTCACAGTGCGTGAGCTTGACGGCGTTTCCGTAAAGTCCATACGTCGGGAAGAAATTGGGACGAAATACTGTGATATTCGGGTTTGTGATCGGGAACAATAGAACTTGTTCACGCCGCGGTGCCTAGGCGCTACGGCAATGCACATCGCACGCTCTAAGGAAGGATACGCGATGACCGACAAGACCTATTCCGTTGAGGATGTTCGCGCCGGTGCTCCGGCCGAAGCCCCCGAGAAGCTCATTGAGTGGGTAACCGAGCAGGCCAATCTCACGAAGCCCGAGGAGATTTACTGGGCCGATGGTTCCGAAGAAGAGTGGACCCGGCTGACCGATGAAATGGTGGAGTCCGGTACTCTGACCCGCCTTAATCCGGAAAAGCGCCCCAATAGCTTCCTCGGCCGTTCCCTTCCCTCAGACGTGGCTCGTGTGGAGTCCCGTACCTTCATCTGCTCCGAGAAGGAAGAGGATGCTGGCCCCACCAACCATTGGGCAGATCCCGCTGAAATGAAGGCCACCCTGAAGACGGTGTTCGATGGAGCGATGCGCGGCCGCACGATGTACGTGGTGCCGTTCTCCATGGGCCCGGTTGGCGGCCCGATCTCTCAGGTGGGCATCGAGCTCACTGACTCCGCCTACGTGGTTGTCAACATGAAGATCATGACCCGCATGGGCAAGGGTGCTCTCAATGAGATCGCCAATGGCGCTCAGTGGGTTCCCGCCCTGCACTCCGTTGGCTACCCGCTGCGCGATGCCGATGGCACCGAGCGCCCGGATGTTGCTTGGCCCTGTAACGATGAGAAGTACATTACGCACTTCCCCGAGACCAACGAGATCTTCTCCTACGGCTCCGGTTACGGCGGCAACGCTCTGCTGGGCAAGAAGTGCTTCGCTCTGCGTATCGCTTCCACGATGGCCCGCCGCGATGGCTGGATGGCCGAGCACATGCTCATCCTCCGCCTCACCAACGAGAAGACTGGCAAGCAGTTCCACGTAACCGCGGCCTTCCCCTCCGCTTGTGGCAAGACCAACCTTGCGATGCTCCAGCCCACAATCCCCGGATACAAGGTATCCACCGTGGGTGACGATATCGCGTGGATGCGCCCAGGCCCCGATGGCCGCCTGTACGCCATCAACCCTGAGGCCGGCTTCTTCGGTGTGGCACCGGGTACGTCATATGACACCAACCCGATGGCAATGGACACCATGAAGGCCAACTCCATCTTCACCAACGTTGCGCTGACCGACGATGGCGATGTGTGGTGGGAAGGCATCGACGCCCCGATGCCCGATCACCTGATCGATTGGCACGGCAATGACTTCACCCCGGCTGACGCAGCTGAGGGCAAGGTTGCCGCACACGCCAATTCCCGTTTCACGGTTCCCGCTTCGCAGTGCCCGATTATCTGCGAGGATTGGGAAGCTCCTCAGGGTGTGCCGATTGATGCCATCCTGTTCGGTGGCCGCCGCGCAACGAACGTCCCGTTGGTTGCTGAGCAGTACGATCCGGCCCACGGCGTGTTCATCGGCGCTTCGGTTGCCTCCGAGGTCACCGCAGCTGCAACGGACGTCAAGGCTGGCTCGCTCCGCCACGATCCGTTCGCCATGCTCCCATTCTGTGGCTACAACATGGCCGATTACTGGGGTCACTGGCTCGAGATGCAGGACAAGCTGGGCGAGAACTTCCCGAAGGTCTACCAGGTCAACTGGTTCCGTAAGACCGATGAAGGCAAGTTCATGTGGCCGGGCTTCGGCGAGAACTCCCGTGTTCTTGACTGGGTTGTCCGCCGCGCCGCTGGCGAAGTTGAGGCAGAGGACGGCGTGACCGGCCGCTACCCCAAGTTCGAGGACTTCAACTTGGACGGCATCGATGTGGATCGCGCGAAGTGGGATGCCCTCTTCGAGATCGATCCCGATGCATGGGCGGCAGAGATCGACGACACGGAGGAGTACTTCTCCCAGTTCGGCGATAAGCTGCCTGCTGAAATCACCAAGGAGCTCGGCAAGTTCCGCGATCGCATCGCAGCTGCTCGCTAATCTCTAACACCAAATCGTGGGGTCCGGTAGTTGCCGGGCCCCACGTTTGCATGTGGGTGGGTTTTCTGGTTTCTTGACGACGACGGCGGAGCCTCCCGTACGCAACCGCGGTTCGGCTGGACGGTGGTTTAGAGAACGATGTCTTGAGCCTCGGGCCCGCACAGCACGAGGATGGCTGCAGCGTTGAAGGCGGCCGCTGTTGCGGTGATCTGCTCGGGTGTCCAGTGCAGCTCGATCTCGTGGGCAGAGGCCGTGTTTGTTAAGAACGTGCTGATTTCTGGCAAGGCCCAGACATCCACGCAGAACGCTTGGGGGTGCCCAGTGGGGCTGGCATTCTGGGCGCCCGAGGCGTCAGATTGGCTGGGTATCGATGCGCTGGCGAGGGCGCCGGTGATGGCATCGCGCCTGATGACAGTGTGCGCCCGCGTATTGGCCACCACGGCCACTTCGCGATGCGGCCCCGTCACAACAGGAATGCGTTCGGTCGAATAATTCGCAAGAATTTGCACCAGTTCCTCCCCCGAGGGAACTTCGCTGGCCAACCGGGAGGCGTGGTCCAGAGCGTCAACCGGAACCTTTCGCGGATCAATGCCCCACCGGGACAGGATGGTGGTGATACCCTCCGGGCGTTTGCCGAGCAGGTGGAGGATCGCTCCCAGAGAGTCGGCGGCACCACAACCAGCGGCGCCGGGACCGTGGGAATCTGCGCGGTGATCAGATACGGGAAGCCCGGCCTGCCGGAGGGCGTCACACGTATTCGCCAGCCACGTAGCCAAGGCGTTGTGAACCTCAGTATTCGGCGCCGCCTGTGAATGGAGCGATGCCGTGGCCGGCGGCCCGGAGTAGTCGCGGCTGAGCTCACCGAGGCCGTAGCCGGTGTTTCGAGCTCCTAGAACAGAGGATTGGAAAATCTTGGTGAGGAGAAGATCCGCCACCCACGTGGTGAGTGTGCCTCCCGCAACCTGTGGTGCATGTGATTTCGGGTGTGATGCATACGGGCGTCCGTCAATGCACATGGACGGGTAATCTGAGGCAGGCTGTGCCAGCATCTGCTCGGGACTATTCGCCATGATCCGCAACGCCGTGGCGACGGCAGGGGCATCCTGTGGTGTTGGCTGAAGCGAACCGATCGCGCCGTAGAGAGTCATGGGATAACTTTAGCCACTCAACGTCAGCGCTAGTGTTAACCATGAAAATGTGAAAGCCGGCTACCTTGGGCAGCCGGCTTATCAACTCAACGAGGCAACGCTCACCGAATCAGAGTGGGGGAGGGCCTGTGCATGAACACAGGCATGATCCGTGGTTCCCATTCGTGCCGGGGGTTGGACTTATGTAGAGCTGCTAGAAAATTGACGACGCGCTTGATTGTGGTGCGCATGCAATAACCGCCTTCCGCTTGTGACAGATAACCGATCGTGTGAAACTATCCTAGCATAGGGTATCGCCTACTTGTAGGGCTAGCTTGCACCCGTATGAGGCTGGACACGAATACCTAGGAACCCTGAATAACTACGCATTGAGTGTATAAGTTTTCATGGCGTTTGTCGCATTTAATCTCCTACCGGCTACGATGGGCAGCAGGAGAACCTCCGGTTACTTTGCGCGAGGAGAACTTGACTCTCTCATAGCATGGAATTGATACAACCCACAGCTCGATCACCCAAAGCTCTCCATACTGCCAACGTTGCGTGTTCTGACATGAGAGACAAACAGGTTCGAAAACAATCCAAACTCTGAAACGGGTGAATTCTCAGGGGGTGCTCGCATAGGCTAAAGGGGTGAAGATCCTTCTTATCGGTTCAGGGGGCCGCGAGCATGCATTAGCACTCGCCCTCCGAAGGGACCCAGCCGTCACCGAACTACTCATTGCTCCGGGCAATCCGGGTACTGCCGTACTTGGTGAGAACATTGACGTGGACATCTTGGATGGCGGTGCCATTGTGGAACTGGCACAGGACCAAGATGTGGATCTTGTTGTTGTTGGGCCGGAAGCTCCACTAGTCGCCGGAATTGCCGATGAGGTAAGGGCAGCTGGCATTGCCGTATTTGGGCCGGGGCAAGAGGCTGCCCGCCTCGAGGGGTCCAAGGCTTTCGCCAAGGAGATCATGGCTGTGGCTGATGTGCCAACCGCGATGGCGCGCGTGTGTACAACGGCAGATCAGGTGGAGGATGCCCTTGACACGTTTGGCCCGCCTTTCGTAGTAAAGGATGATGGTCTGGCGGCAGGCAAGGGTGTTGTTGTCACGTCGGATCGTTCACAAGCCCTGAGCCATGCGCACGCATGCTTGGCAAAGGACGAAGGGGACCGCACCACCAAGGGGCAGCCAGCCGTGGTGATCGAGGAGTATCTGGACGGCCCCGAACTCTCTCTGTTCTGCGTGTGTGACGGCAAGAATGTTGTTCCGCTGATGCCGGCTCAGGATTTCAAGCGTGCGTTCGATGGCAACGAGGGCCCCAACACGGGTGGTATGGGTTCCTATGCGCCGCTTCCGTGGATTCCGGATGGTCTAGTTGATGAGGTTGTGGCCCGCGTTGCTCAACCAGTAGTGGACGAAATGGCCCATCGGGGCACCCCCTTCATTGGCCTTTTGTACTGCGGGCTGGCGCTCACCTCACGAGGGCTACGCGTGGTGGAATTCAATGTTCGCTTTGGTGATCCAGAAACCCAAGTGGTGCTTCCCCTCCTCAAGACTCCGTTGGGGACACTCCTCATGAGTGCTGCACAGGGACGCTTGAGCGGTTCTCCACTGAGGTGGAGCGATGGCGCTGCGGTGGACGTGGTGCTTGCTGCCCACGGCTACCCCGGCAAGGTGCGCACCGGCGATACGGTCCGTGGGCTAGACGCGGCGGCACAGGTTCCGGGCGTGGATATCATTCATGCCGGAACAGCTGTTCGTCAGGACCATGTGGTTTCGGCCGGGGGGCGTGTTCTTGCGGTTGTGGCCAGCGCGGACAGTCCCGAGGCTGCACGGGAAGCCGTGTACCAAGCGGTGGAGCGGATTGTGCTGGAGGGATCGCACTACCGAACCGATATTGGCGGGCAAGGAATTGCCACACAATAAGAACGTACGTACACCCATCGGAAACGTCAGATATACACCAAAAGCTGCGGCACAAACTGCAGCCAAACATCACGAATAGAAAGTGATCATGATGACGGAGGAAACCAAAACCAACGAGATTTCTTCGTGGACCCATGTGTACTCGGGGAAGGTACGCGATGTATACGTCGCCGCCGGAGCATCCAACCACCGGGGCGAAGATTCCTATCTCATGGTTGCGTCGGATCGCATCAGCGCCTTCGATTATGTGCTCCCCACCCAGATTCCTGACAAGGGAAAGATCCTCACCCAGCTCTCTGTGTGGTGGTTTGAGCAACTATCGGATTTGGCGTACAACCATCTCATCTCCACCAATGTTCCAGCAGAAGTTCAAGGGCGTGGGATGATCACGCAGGTCCTCAACATGTTCCCCATTGAGTGTGTGGCGCGCGGCTACCTGACGGGTTCCGGCCTAGTCGAGTACAAGGAAACGGGAGCGGTGTGCGGCGTACCTCTTCCTTCTGGCCTTGATGAAGCTTCGCGATTGGATTCGCCCATCTTTACGCCGGCTGCCAAGGCCCAGCTTGGAGAGCATGATGAGAATGTCTCCTTTGAGGAGATGACCGCCCGCATTGGCGAATCCGATGCCCGCAAACTCCGGCTCCAAACCATCCAGCTGTATACCCGTGCCCACGAGATCGCCGCTGAACGTGGCATCATCATCGCGGACACGAAGTTTGAGTTTGGCCGCTCCACTAATACGGGCGAACCGGACATCATTCTGGCTGATGAGGTGCTCACCCCAGATTCCTCCCGCTTCTGGCAGATGGACAAGTATGAACCCGGCAAGGTTCAGCCCTCGCTGGACAAGCAGTTCGTGCGCAACTGGCTGATGTCACCAGAATCCGGATGGGACCGCACTTCCGGAGAACTGCCGCCAGAGCTTCCTGAAGAGGTCGTGGCACGCACGCGTGACCGCTACATCGAAGCCTATGAGACTCTCACTGGGCGCCACTGGCAGTAGGCGTGGCGAACGTGGGCAGTATCGCACGCCCACAACGCGTACAAAGTGGCCTCGGCCCACCGAGTTTCATAAACTGGACGAGTTAGCGGCATATGCCGCCCAAATAGCGAGATGAGGAGTTCCTGCGTGGGGCGCATCATTGTTGAAGTCATGCCAAAACCCGAAATCCTAGATCCTCAGGGGAAGGCCGTGCGCGGTGCACTTCCGCGGCAGGGTATCGAAGCTTTCACGGATGTCCGTCAGGGCAAGCGATTCGAATTAACTGTGGACGGGCCGGTTACTCCCGAGGCGCTCGCGGATGCTGCGAAGGCGGCCGAATCGGTTCTCTCCAATCCGATTATCGAAGATGTAGTGGCGATCTATGACGCGGAGGTTGGCCGGTGAAGATCGGTGTTGTGACCTTCCCCGGAACGCTGGATGATGCCGATGCCGCCCGCGCTATCCGCCTAGCAGGAGCCACCCCGGTGGCTCTCTGGCATGCCTCCGATGATTTGAAAGGCGTGGACGCCGTGGTGCTCCCCGGCGGATTCTCCTATGGGGACTACCTGAGGTGTGGAGCAATCGCCGCACTGGCCCCGGTGATGAACTCCGTGGTGACCGCCGCAGCGGCGGGCGTGCCCGTTCTGGGCATCTGCAACGGTTTCCAGGTCCTGTGTGAATCACACCTCCTGCCCGGAGCCCTGATCCGCAACTCCCAACAGAGGTTTGTGTGTAGGGATCAGGAACTCGTCGTCGTCAATAATTCCACGGCATGGACGCGAGATTTCCAAGCGAACGAAACCATCACCATTCCGCTCAAGAACGGGGAAGGAAACTTCCAAGCCACCGAAGAAACCGTGGCCGAACTGGAAGGGGAGGGCCGCGTGGTATTCAGGTACGCCGGGCTCAACCCGAACGGTTCAATGAACGATATTGCCGGTATCACGAATGCGCGCGGCAACGTGGTGGGCCTCATGCCACACCCGGAACATGCCGTGGAATCCGGCTTCGGCGTCCATTCGCCCGCCGGCTCGCGGGCTGGCACCGATGGCCTCCGGTTCTTCACCAGCGCATTGCACGCAACCCTCGCCGTTTAGCCGATACGGAGCACTCATGGAACAGTCTTACGATACGATCTCCGATGCCGCAGCAACACCCGATCAGCAGATGCCGTTTGCTGAACTGGGCCTGAAACCCGAAGAATACGAGCGCATTTGCGCCCTGCTGGACCGCCGCCCCACGAACGCTGAGCTGGCCATGTATTCGGTCATGTGGTCCGAGCATTGCTCCTACAAGTCCTCCAAAAAGCACCTCAAGGAGCAGTTCGGCGGCAAAACCACGGACGAGATGCGTGAGCACATGCTGGTAGGCATGGGGCAGAACGCCGGCGTGGTGGATATTGGCGATGGCTGGGCTGTCACCTTCAAGGTGGAATCGCATAACCACCCGAGCTTCGTGGAGCCCTATCAGGGTGCCGCGACGGGCGTTGGCGGCATCGTTCGTGACATCATCGCAATGGGTGCACGCCCGGTTGCCGTGATGGATCAGCTGCGTTTCGGCGCGGTGGACAACCCGGATACCGCGCGTGTGGTGCACGGCGTGGTGGGCGGCGTTGGCGGCTATGGCAACTGCCTTGGCCTGCCAAACATTGGCGGAGAAGCCGAATTCGATCCGTCCTATCAGGGCAACCCCTTGGTGAACGCATTGTGCATCGGCGTGATGCGCCACGAGGATATTCATCTGGCCAACGCTGAAGGCGTGGGCAACCTTGTGGTGTTGTTCGGCGCGCGCACGGGTGGCGATGGTATTGGTGGCGCCTCGATTCTTGCCTCGGAAACCTTCGAGGAAGGCATGCCCACCAAGCGCCCTTCGGTGCAGGTGGGCGATCCCTTCATGGAGAAGGTGCTCATCGAGTGTTGCCTAGAGCTGTTCCACGCAGGCGTTGTGGAGGCGATTCAGGACTTGGGTGCTGCAGGCATTTCGTGTGCTACGAGCGAGCTGGCCGCCAACGGCGGAACGGGCATGCGCGTGGATCTGGAGAATGTGCTGCTCCGCGATCCCACCCTGACCGCTGGTGAAATCCTCATGTCCGAATCCCAAGAGCGCATGATGGCCATTGTGACGCCGGCTCAGCGGGACGCCTTCATGGCGATCACCCAGAAGTGGGATGTTGAAACGGCCGTCATCGGTGAGGTCACGGGCGATGGCCGCCTGATCATTGACCATCACGGCCAGCGGATTGTTGACGTGGATCCGGCCACCGTTGCCGTGGACAGCCCCGTCTATGACCGCCCGTACGCCCGTCCCGCGTGGCAGGACGATCTGATCGAGAACACCACCGCCAATCTGACCAGCGCGACGTCCGTTGAGGATCTGAGCGAGTTGATTCGCCGAGTCGCCTTGAGTCCGAATCAGGCCGGGAAGGGGTGGATTACGGATCAGTACGATCGATTCGTGCGTGGTAACACGGCGCTTTCGCAGCCGGACGACGCCGGAGTGGTCCGAGTGGACGAAGCCACCGGCCGTGGGATCGCACTATCCACCGATGCCAACGGCTGGTACACCAAGCTCAATCCGTATGAGGGGGCGCGCCAAGCACTCGCCGAGTCCTACCGCAACGTGTGCACGGTGGGGGCCACTCCTCTTGCCGTCACTGACTGCCTGAACTTCGGCAATCCCGAGGATCCGGACGCGATGTGGCAGCTGGTGGAGGCTATGACGGGGATGGCAGATGGATGCCAACAGATGGGTATTCCCGTCACTGGCGGCAACGTGTCCTTGTACAACTCCTCCGGCGTGGTGAAGGGACGGATGGACTCCTCCATCAACCCCACTCCCGTGGTAGGTGTGCTGGGCGTGATGGACGATGTGCGCCAAGCAGCTCCCTCCGGTTTCCAACGCGAGGATTCCGCGATTGTGTTGCTGGGCAAGACGTACGAGGAACTGGACGGTTCCGCGTGGGCCCGCATCGTCCACGATCATCTGGGCGGAGTGCCGCCGCGGGTGGATCTGGACGAAGAGATGGCCCTTGGGCGTGTGCTGCTGGCCCTGCACGGTGCGCAGACTGGTGAACTTGGACGGGTGATTGAGGCCGCCCACGATCTGTCCACCGGAGGCCTCGCGCAGGCACTGGTGGAGATGGCGGGAAACAATAGCATCGGTGGTGCGATCGATCTGCGGCCGCTGTGCGACCGTGACGGTATCGATTCCTTCACGGCTCTGTTCTCCGAGTCTCAAGCGCGCGTTCTGCTGGAGGTTCCCGAGCACCTTCTGGACGTTGTGTATGCGGCAGCTGAAGCCGAAGCGATTCAGGCCGTGCGGATCGGGACCACGGGCGGCGAACTGCTCACCATTAGCCCGGCCGAGCCGGCCGGATGGTCCGGCAGTGACACGATTTTGTTCGATGTGGCCGAGTTTGCCACTCAGTCCGATCAGGTGCTGCGGTCGATCTTCGATTAACGTTCTCTGCCAGGAAGTTGCCGATTGACGAATAGTTCGTCGCGAAGCTTTCCAGTCCATGTTTCTGACGGTCTGTGCGAGGTAGGTAAATGGCGAGGCGAAAGGGAAGATCGAAATCTCGACCTTCCCTTTCGCCTCGCCACAATTCTGTAATAGATCAATGTGCCTCGGCACAAGTCTTGTTCATTGGTCGTTTTTTGTTTTGGATGGTCGTTTCCGCAACCAGTAGCTAACTCCGATGATGAGTCCTACAACGATGAGTACAACGATCACTCCTGCGATTGTTCCTCCGGTCATATTTGTCCAATCTAGTTGTGTGTTGTCCAAGCCTTGGAGCCCGTAACATTGGCCTGCATCCAAGCCGTCCATCCAGCCGGGAATCCTTCAAATGCAACCGAGAAATCTGCTGAGTACCGGACTTGGCTCTGAGACATTTTACTGAACCTATGGTTGGAAAGTGCCCCGCCAACGATGTGATTGAATTGGTTGTAGTACCGAGTGATCACGCCGTGAGCACCTTTGTACGCGGTGTAGTCAAAATTGAATCCCATACGCACTAACCCAAAATTGACGTCAGCCTTACATCCAACGTACTTGATTTGGTAGTTGTTGCTTCCGCTTCCTTGTTTGCAATTCGTGACGCTTTGCGGGGAAACTGCGTCGGTTTTCTGTATTGGAACTGATGTACTCGACACCGCAATAGATCCGTCTGGGTAGGTTTCAACCACGACGTTCTTAGAATCGACGGTGAGTTCTTCCGTCGTTGCTGGTGAAGTTTCGGGATCGAGAGAGTCCCATACCTTCCCTTGCTCGAGCTTGGAGAGAAGGTCTGCCTGCGTCGTCTTTGGGACCTCATAGTCTGACCAGAAATCTTCTAATTCTTGAACCTCGCCCGCTGAAAGTGAGTTGACTTGTGTTGGTTGAGTTTCGTCTTGGGGTTGGATGTCCGCTACTGCGACGCTACTTCCCAACAGTGTCGATCCGAGAAGTGCAAGTGTGGCCACAAGCGCGGACCCAGTTTTTTTTGGTTTTCATCGCTTTCTCCTAAATTCAGGATAATGTGACGTGGGTCTATTTTTTCGCACTTCGATAGAAAAACATAGGAAGAAGGTCCCGTCTGTTGGGGCGTCGCCAAATCTGATGCACTCTGGACCAGCTCACTTGGGGATCCTCGACGCGCCAACTAAAAGGGGGAGAGTGTTTCCTCATTTGGACAGGGATTCATTCATGCTCAATACTGAGGTAGAAACGTACCCGTAACATGGAGGCGCAGTGACCTCCACGTGGTAACAGAGGGAGTCACCCATGGATCGCCGCCTTGAGCGAGTTTACGAGACAGTAGTTGCACGCAACCCAGTGGAGCCAGAGTTTCACCAAGCCGTTCATGAAGTGATCGAATCGTTGGGTGAGGTGGGAGCTTCGCGCCCAGAATACGTTGATTACGCGGTTCTTGAGCGACTCGTCGAACCGGAACGTCAGATCATGTTCCGTGTGCCGTGGGTTGACGATCAGGGGAAGGTTCGCGTGAACCGCGGCTTCCGCGTGGAGTTCAGCTCCGCACTTGGCCCGTACAAGGGTGGCCTTCGTTTCCACCCATCCGTCAATCTTGGCATCATCAAGTTCCTCGGTTTTGAGCAGGTATTCAAGAACGCTCTGACGGGACAGCAAATCGGCGGCGGCAAGGGTGGCGCGGATTTTGATCCTCACGGCAAGTCGGATGGCGAAGTCATGCGCTTCTGCCAGTCTTTCATGACGGAGTTGCATCGCCACATCGGCCCGAACACGGATGTTCCGGCGGGAGATATTGGCGTGGGTGGCCGCGAGATCGGCTACCTGTTTGGCCAGTACAAGCGCCTCGTTAACCGTTTTGATGCGGGCGTCCTGACCGGCAAGGCACTGGGCTGGGGCGGCTCGCTCGCCCGTACCGAAGCTACCGGCTACGGCACTGTGCGTTTTGCTCAGTCCATGCTTGAGGCGAAGGGCGAATCTCTTGAGGGCAAGTCCGTTCTCGTGTCTGGATCGGGAAATGTGGCGATCTACGCGATCGAACGCGCTCAGGCTTTCGGTGCCAAGGTAGTCTCAATCTCTGATTCGGCCGGTGCCGTGTACGATCCTGAGGGAATCGATCTTGATCTACTCAAGGATGTGAAGGAAGTGCGCCGCGGGCGCGTTTCCGATTACGTCGCGCGCCGTCCAGGCGCCAGCTTCCGTTCAGGCAAGAAGGTGTGGGCCATCGAGGAAGGCCAGATCGCCCTTCCTTGTGCCACCCAGAACGAGATCACGAGCCACGATGCCCGTAAGCTCGCCAATCACGGCGTCCAGCTTGTGGCTGAGGGTGCCAACATGCCCTCCACCCCAGAAGCGATCGACATCTACAAGGAAGCCGGGATCCTCTACGCCCCCGGAAAGGCGTCCAACGCCGGCGGCGTGGCAACATCCGCCTTGGAGATGCAGCAGAACAGCATTCGCCAGCAGTGGGACTTTGATAAGGCCGCTGGAAGGCTCGATGAAATCATGATCAACATTCATGACACCTGCCTCGAAGCGGCGGAGGAAATGGGGCACCCTGGCGATTACGTGCTGGGAGCCAACGTGGCAGGCTTCCGCTTGGTGGCCGATGCGATGGTGGATCAGGGGATCTGTTAACAACTCTTCGCGTCCTAAGTGCGAACTCCGTCCGACGGGCGATCAGCTGCTGTTAGAGGTTGAGTGGGGCTGGCCAGATGAACTGGCACGCATCCACTGCTTACCTTACATGCTTACTTAAAGTATTATATAAGCATGTTTGTTAGGAGGTGGTTGTGGTGAGTGTTGCTGAGAAGTTATTCGAGCTTTCTGCAAGTGGTGGCGGAGTGCTACGCACTGCTTCCGCCGAGGCTAACGGTGTGAGTCGTCCTAGTTTCATGGAATTCGTGCATGCCAACAGGCTCGAACGAATCTCTCCTGGAGTGTATGCCGCCCCGGATACGTGGGTCGATGAGATGTACGTGTTATCTCTGCGTTCCGATAGGGCCGTCTTTTCCCACGAGTCTGCTTTGTTGCTACACGGTCTGGTGGAGCGTGAGCCGGAAGCCCTGACAGTAACACTTCCTTCGGGTTACAACGCCTCACTTCTACGTCGTGATGGAGTGCGCACCTTCTTCATCAAGCCAGAACTATTATCTCTGGGTTGCATCGAAGTACTCACTCCTGACGGAAACACGGTAGCCTCATACGACCTTGAGCGAACTATCTGCGACCTTGAACGCAGCCGCTCCCGCATCGACCAGCAGACTTTCACGGCAGCGTTGAAGGGGTATGTGCGCCGCTCGGATAAACGTTTGGATGTTCTAGCTCGCTACGCGAGTCAACTGGGTGTAGAGCGCCGATTGCGCGAATACATGAAGGTCTTGTTATGAGGATGGCCAACCCAAATTATTGTATCTATCAAGTGCCTTAAAGATACCTGAGCTACGGTGCCAGGTTGTTTTGAGGTTCTAGTTTTCGTCTGCTCAGAACATTGAAATAACGCGGAAACAAGGGACGTTTATTTGTGGGACGCCAAGTGTTAGCGCGATGTTATGCTCCCACATAGCAAATCGTTATGGCGCAATTCACTGGCAAGGGTTAACCTTAGGTGGTCCGTATTGTTTCACGTGAAGGAACCATATGTCCCGCGCAAGCATGCGTGCGGGTGGGTCAATCAGTGCCGTTGCTGCGCTTGCGCTCAGCACGATGGGACTGGCTGCATTACCTGCTACCGCCGATGAGCCGACTGAACCACCAACAGAAGCTCCAATTACCGCCCCAGCAACCCCCACCGAAGCGCCTGCGGAGGACGCAAAGGACGCCGAACTCAGCGACGACACCACGGCTGAGGAATCCGAATCCGCTGACGACGAATCAAAGTCCTCTGATAAATGACGCCACGGAATCGCCAGTTGCCGATGATGAAGGCGATGCCTCCGGCGATGAGGCCGATCCCTCTGCCGATGAGCAGAGTGAACCGGTTGAAGAGTCCGCAGTTGGCCCGCAGGCCGAGGAAGATGAGACCACGATCGACATTGTGGCGATCTCCGACTTTCACGGCCATATCGAAAACGCGCCATACCTGCAGACTTATGTGAAAGGTGTCAAGGCTGACAACCCCAACACCTTGTTCGTCTCCAACGGTGACTCTGTTGGGGGCTCCGCATTCGTCTCCGCCATCGATGAGGATAACCCCACGATGGACATCCTCAACGCGATGGACGTCCAGCTCTCCGCGACGGGAAACCACGAGTTCGATAAAGGCTACGACGATCTGATCGGCCGTATCAATGACAGGGTGAATTTCCCCTACCTCGTGTCGAATCTTTCTCCGGTTGATGCAGATATCCTTGCTCCTTATGACACTATTGAGACGGCTGACGGCCAAACAGTTGCCTTCGTGGGTGCTGTGACCGACCAGTTGCCTACGCTCGTGTCCCCAGCGGGCCTCGGAGGACGTTCGGTTTCTGATCCGGTTGCTGCCGTTGATGCTCAGGCGGAGCTGCTCAAGGATGGCGACGAGTCCAATGGTGAAGCTGATATCGTCGTGGCCCTGATCCACGAAACCATCGGCACTTCTGACCAAGTCGGCGACGATGTGGATGCCGTGATTGCGGGTCACACCCACCATACTGAAGAGTCCACGACTGCCTCCGGTGCCGCAGCCGTTGAGCCAGGTTCGTTTGGCGAATTCGCGGGTCAGGTGACGCTGACGTACGATAATGAATCCGGCGAAGTCACCAATTCTGAGTCCCAGATCGTCATGATTGTGGATACTACTGAGAATGACAAGCCGGTTCCTCAGTTCGATAAGGATCCTGACATCGATGCGATGTATCAGGAAGCACTTAAGACCTCCGAGGAACTTGGTGCTGGCGAGGCTGGCACCATTGTTGGTGGCGCGGATCGAGCGACGAATACCGGAACTGATTTGGGTGCTAACCGAGGCTCCGAGATGACCGCTGGAAACCTGATTGCACAGGCATTCTACGAGTACTCTGAGCTCGATAAGCCAGCCGATTTTGGCATCATCAATCCTGGTGGGGTTCGGGGAGAAATCGACAAAAATAATGACGGCATCGTGACGTATGAGGAATCCTTTACGGCTCAGCCGTTCGGCAATACGTACGGTACCTTGGACATCACTGGCGCTCAGGTGTACACGATGCTGGAGCAGCAGTGGGCGGACGCTTCTACACAGACCTCTCGTCCAATGCTCGCGCTCGGCCTGTCCGATAACATCAGCTACACCTACGATGCGGATGCCGAATTCGGCAGCCACATTAAGCAGGTGTTCCTCGATAACATGCTTGTTCCCAATGATGGCTCCGAGATGTACACGGTAGCCTCCAACGCCTTCCTTCTTACAGGTGGCGATGGATTCAACGTGTTCGCTGACGGAGTTGATTACCGTGACAGCGGTATGATCGATAATGATGTGTTCAACGAGTTCCTGCAGGATAACCCGGATTACACTGTGGACTACTCTCAGCGCAATATCGCGATCTCCGGCGAGGACACAATCTACCTAGGCCAAACTGCGTCCATTGATCTGCAGTCCCTGTCCATGACATACGCAGGCAATCAGCAACCTCTGCCCGAGACAGTTGACGTATCACTTATCCCGAGCTCCGATGCGCCCATCCAAGCGCGCGCCGTCGATGATGCTGTTGCAGTCGGTACCGCACCGATCGACAACACAGTGACCCCCGACCTCAATGAGACCGGACAGTCTACCGTTGAGCTTGAGGTTCCAGCAGATCTTGAGGAAGGTTCGTACGCTCTCGTGATTGAAGCGGGGCCGACAGTGTTCCAGATTCCTGGCGTAGCTGTGAGTGAAGAACCGGCTCCTGAACCGACAGACGAGGCAACCGATAAGCCCACTGACGGCACCAGCCAGCCCTCCGATGGTGCGACCGATCCCGGCGAGGATCTTCCCAACACCGGCGCAACGGTTGCTGGATTTATCGTTGCGGCACTCGTGCTGATGACGGCTGGCGGCGTGCTTGTGGCACGGCGCAAGTCCACTGACGCCTAGCGCGCATCCATAACTGAATAGGCCTAAGGGCGGCGGTTCTTCCGCCGCCCTTTCGCTTTGCCACTGGCACAGTTTCGGGAGCTGTCGCAGGCGCATCCGGCACAGGCGCCGGCAGTCACATGCGGGCAAGCCGCCCGAGTAGGCTTAGACCATGGCCAGACGGATTGATGTACAGGACGGCATGCCACTTCTTGGGAAGGCGGCCGCCGCCGGAGTAGGCGAGCTGAGCAAGAGTGACGCCAAGACGGCCGCCCGGTTTTGCCTTGAGGAGATAGCGGAACGCCACCCGGGGCACAGTGTAGAGATCCGCGTCCCGTTTGCCGGGGCCACGCAGGCAATCGAGGGGCCCAAGCATAGGCGCGGGACGCCTCCGAACGTGGTGGAGATGGATGTAGCCACGTGGCTGCGCCTGTGTGTTGGGGAAATCTCATGGGAAGAGGCAGTGGGTTCGGCCAGCGTGGCCGCCTCCGGGATTCGCGCGGATTTACAGGAGTTCCTGCCGCTGTTTACCCGCGCAGTATTGGGCCGCTGGTAGCGCCTAGCCGCCAGCTCCAACGCACATGCCCCACCGGTTTCACATAGTGGATGACTGGCTACTGGAAAGTGGCCGCGATGTGAGAGCATGGGGTGGTGACTGCTGATGGGCGCCTAAGCGCTGAGCTATTCCCCGAAGATAAACCGCAGGACGAATGCGGCGTTTTTGGAGTCATCCAACCCGGCCAACAGGTCAGTCAGCTCGTGTACTACGGGCTGTACTCCCTACAACACAGGGGTCAAGAGGCCGCCGGCATTGCCGTGTCCGGCAAGAACCAGATCCTTGTGTACAAGGACGTTGGGCTCGTATCTCAGGTGTTCAACGATCAGAGCCTCGCGGCTCTGCGCGGAGATCTGGCCATTGGTCACGTCCGGTACGCCACCTCGGGCGTGCGCTCGTGGGAGAATGCCCAGCCAACGCTCGGCCCCACTCCCTTCGGCACTGTTGCGATGGCGCACAATGGAAACCTGACCAATACCGAAGCCCTCGTGGCTCAGGTTCGCGATCTTTCCGGCCCAGATCTGCGCGCCGAACTCGGCCACGGCAGCTCCACCGACACCTCGGTGATCACCTCAATGTTCGGCTTGGACACTCAGGCCACGAGCCTCGAAGAACGCGCCCTTGAGGTGTTCCCCCAGCTTCACGGGGCCTTCTCCCTAGCCTTCATGGACGAATCAACGCTGTACGCGGCCAGAGACCGCCACGGTTTCCGCCCCCTCGTGCTCGGCCAGCTGGACGGCGGATGGGTTGTTGCCTCAGAAACGGCAGCTCTGGACATCGTGGGCGCGGAGTTCGTGCGCGAGGTGGAGCCCGGCGAGATGCTCATTATTACCGCGGACGGCCAGGTCCGTTCGCGCATGTGGGCCCGTTCCAGCCGCTCCGGCTGCGTGTTCGAATACGTGTACCTAGCCCGCCCCGACACCACGATCAATGGGACCATGGTGAATTCGGCGCGCACGGAGATGGGCAGAGTGTTGGCCCGTGAACACCCCGTTGAAGCGGACCTGGTGATGCCCACACCCGAATCGGGCACGCCCGCCGCCATTGGGTACGCGCAAGCCTCCGGCATCCCCTATGGGCAGGGGCTCGTTAAGAACGCCTATGTGGGCCGCACCTTCATCCAACCCACCCAATTGGCACGCCAGCGCGGCATCCGCCTCAAGCTCAACCCGATGCGCGAGGTGATTGAGGGCAAGAGGCTCGTCGTCGTCGACGATTCAATCGTCCGTGGAAATACTCAACGCGCCCTCGTTGCCATGCTCAGGCAGGCCGGAGCCAAAGAAGTCCACGTACGAATCTCCTCCCCGCCCGTCCGGTGGCCCTGCTTCTTCGGAATCGATTTCCCAACCCGGCAGGAACTCATCGCGAACGGACTGACGATGGAAGGAATCCGCGAATCGATCGGTGCCGATTCGCTGGGCTACATCAGCCTTGACGGCATGGTGGAAGCCACGGGGCAAGTCCCCGGCAACCTGTGCACCGGATGCTTTACCGGAAACTATCCTCAGGGCTCCACCCCTGCCGAAAAACACGAAATGGTGAAACAACAATGACCAACGCGTATGCAGCAGCAGGAGTGGATACTCAGGCGGGCGATCGTGCCGTGGAGCTCATGAGGGCCGCAGTGGCCCGCACCATGACGCCAGATGTGGCTGGGGGAGTGGGCGGTTTCGCCGGGATGGTGGACGTATCTGCGCTCAAGGAGTACCGCAAGCCGTTGCTCGCCACCTCCACGGATGGGGTGGGCACGAAGGTGGCCATCGCCCAAGCCATGGACATTCATGACACGATTGGGCAGGACCTCGTGGCCATGGTGGTGGATGACATCGTGGTGGTGGGCGCTACGCCGCTGCTCATGACCGATTACATCGCGTGCGGGAAGGTGGTGCCCGAGCGCATCGCCGCCATCGTGCGCGGGATAGCCGAGGCCTGCGAATACGTGGGCGTACCGCTTCTGGGCGGGGAAACCGCGGAACATCCCGGCCTTATGGGGGAGGTGGAATACGATGTTGCCGGTGCCGCCACCGGCGTTGTGGAGGCTGACAGCGTATTGGGAGCGGATCGCGTGCAATCCGGGGATGTCCTCATCGCTATGGCCTCCTCCGGCCTGCATTCCAACGGATATTCGCTGGTCCGCAAGATCGTGGCGGACGCGGGGATCGGGCTGGAGGATTACGTTCCGGAGCTTGGGCGAACGTTGGGCGAAGAGCTCCTTGAACCCACCGCGTTGTACACCACCGCGTGCCTCGCGCTGGCGGAGGCCACGGACGTCCACGCCTATAGCCACGTGACCGGTGGTGGACTGGCGGCCAACCTTGCGCGCGTGATCCCTGAGGGGCTTCAAGCACGCGTTGATCGCTCCCTCATCCGCGTTCCCGCCACCTTCCAGGTGTTCGCCTCACTTGGGCGGGCCGCGTGGGAGGACATGGAGGACACGCTGAATCTGGGTGTTGGGATGATCGCCGTAGTTCCAGCGGATTCCGTGGGCCGCGCGCTCGCTTCGTGCCAAGAATCCGGGGTGCGTGCGTGGGAAATTGGGGACGTTGTTGCGGGCGGTGCGAAGGCAGGGTTGACTAGTTCGCCTGCGGGTACTCGCGTGGCTACGCGCCTCGTCTCCGGTACCAAGGGCGTGAGTGCCGGGGTGGTCCGAATGTCCGGGGATTACGCGTTGTAGTCTATTTTTTGACGACGACGACGAAGCCGGCAAAATTACCTTATTATCAATCCATGAATAATCGAATGAGGAAGTGTGTGCCGGCCGCAATCGCCGCCGTGCTGCTGTTAGCGGGCTGTTCTGAGTCCGGCCAGTCATCGGAAGCAACGGCTTCTGCGCCTCCGCCGGCAACGAGTCCCACGCCGGAACCTACCGCAACTGAAGCGGCGCAGGTTGAGGCGCAGGGACCAGTGGTGCCCGGATACGCCTATGGGGAAATGCCACCAGTGCCGTTGTTTACGCTGCCGGATTTGGGCCTTTTGAGCGATTCGATGGATGGCTTCACGCTCGAGCTCAAAGAGCTGGTGGGGGATTACCCCGGACTGACCATTTCGCCGGCCCGGTGCGATGAGGCGGGAACCGTTTCGGCCAACCAAGGTTCGGTTCTGCTCTATGGTGACGGTTCGGCCACCTACACGGGTGCCGATGGCTCGAGCATCAATTTTGGGGATGGCTCTGGCGTGTACACCATTAACGGCGTGCAAGTGGTCAACTTCGGTGATGGCTCAGGAAACTACAGCGATGGCGATGTCTCTATCGTCAACTTCGGTGACGGTTCCGGAAACTACAACGATGCGGAGAAGTCCGTGGTGGTTGCTGGTGACGGATCGGGCAACTACACGGATGGCGAAGAAGAGATCATCAACCACGGTGACGGTTCAGGCAACTACACCAAAGGAGATGTCTCCATCATCAACCACGGTGATGGTTCCGGCAACTATGACGATGCCGATATCTCCATCATCAACAATGGTGACGGTACCGGTTTAGTGGATGGCGAACCTGCGGACATGGAGCCAATCGATCCCGTTCCAACGCTCGGGAAGTTTCCCCCGATGGACGCGCTGGCTCCCGTGGAATCTTGTGGCACCACGATCACCCTAGATTCCGGTGTTCTCTTCGATCCTGACGAATACGTCATTCGCCCGGATGCAGCAGCAACCCTCGATTCTGTTGCGGAGGCGTTGAGTGATGCGGATGTCGAGAGTGCCGTTGTGGAGGGCCATACCGATAGCGTGCGCGATACCGATTGGAACCAGACCCTGTCCGAAAACCGCGCGGATGCCGTGGCGAAGGCTCTGGAAGATCGCGGAGTGACTGGTTCGCTGGAGACCGTGGGCTACGGTGAAACCCGCCCCGTGGCGCCCAATGACACTGATGCTGGACGCCAAGAAAACCGGCGCGTGGAGATCTTCATCCCCGCGTTCTGACGTGCCCAGTTGACTCAATTCAGCGGCTGCCACACTCGGGGTGTCATGAGATGGGACCCCGAGTGTGGCATGTCAGGGTACAACGAAATGTGGGAGCAACTCCCGTTGCCCCCACACGTCACGAATCGTTGTCACGAGGAGTGTGACGGGTCCTCGTCGTCGTCCCCATCTTCGGCGTCATCTGCCGAAGAAACGTCGTAGTAGTCCTCGTAATCCTCGTCGTTGCCAGAAGCTTTCTCGCCTCTGAGCTCACGCTCTAGAGCCTGATAATCGGTCTCCGGAGTGTAATACTTGAGATTTCGGGCTACCTTACGCTGTTTAGCCTTTTGACGGCCGCGCCCCATGGCTCGACCCCCTTCATCTCTTCGTGGGGACAATCGTAAAGATCCCCCATGGACATATCCGTTCTCGCGTATACCTTACCGCGAATACTGGGGCTCTCGCTACGCGGCCCATCATGGCGCGTGCAACATCTCGCGCCCATTGGGCGTAAGGTTCGAGTGCTCGTGGATGGTAGTTCGCGGCGGGCGTAGGCCACGTTTCGCGCTGCGGGGCGCTACTTCTTGCGGCGCCGGCGAAGCGCAATCAAACCAATGCCGGCAAGGGCAGATGCGGCAGAGATGCCGATGTAAAGAATGTTGCCACTCTTGACCTCGTCAACAAAGTCCCTTGCCTTTTCTGCGGCCTCGTTCGCCTTTTCCTTTGCCTGATCCTGCGCATCCTGTGCGATGGCTTTTGGATCTAGCCGGCTGGCGAGTTCATTGACCGTGTTGGCCAGCTCCTCGCGTTGGCGCTTGAGATCGTTCTCGATTTGCTGTGCGGAGCGGATCTGATCCTCGCTTTTGGCAGGGCTCACTTGTTTAGTCCCTTCTTGATGGTGTCAATATCTTGGTCAATAGCTCCCTTAGGATCAACCACGTCCTTCTGGGACTTCTTGAAGAACACTAATGCGATGAGTAAGAGAAGAAGCGTGATAGCCAACAAGATGCCGGCAACGATGAGGAATGCAGCCCACCACGGCACAAGATTTGCGAACCCGGCTACGCCGGCGAACAGCAGCAGGTTGAATGCGAAGACGGCTAGAACTAGCCCAACGATGGCCAGTACGCCGCCGAGCCCAAGCTTCTTTACCTTCGCCTTGAGGTTAACGATGGTGAACTCGATTTCGTCACGCAGGAGCGTGGAAATCTGCTCAGTGACTCGGGAGATGAGCTCTCCGATGGTGTGCTCGGATTTTGTTGATTCGGACGGGTTATCGTTTGCCACGCTCCGCAACTCCTTTTCGATAGCTCTGCGCCGCTGGGTGCGATCCGCGGCGGCATACCCTTATTCTTGCCGAATAACTCGCACAATTGCGAGTATTCCAGTAAAAAGGCTCACGTGCGTTCGCCCACGGCATGCCAATACTTGCCCTTCTGAGATCTAGGTTACACAATGTGCGCAGGGGTGTGAGAGCGGCTGCTGCCCTATTCCGATTGCGCTTAGGGCGAGGTTTTGGCCAAAGAACGGCGAATTCGGGCTGTTCGTCATAGAATGGGACACGTGATGAACCGAGGGTGTGAGCTTTGAAGCGCCCTCAAGGGACGTAGAGAGGAAACACAAGTGGCAAACCAGAATCAAGGACTAAACATAGAACCTGAAGGCGAGATTGGCACCAATCTCCAGCAGGCCGAAGGTGGCTTCGTAGCCTCCGCCAAGCTGCGCGAAGCTCTCCAGCAGGTGCTTGTTGATTTCATCGGACTGAGCCTCGTGGGCAAGCAGGCGCACTGGAACGTTGTTGGCCCGAACTTCCGCGATCTTCACCTGAACCTTGACGAAGTTGTGGACATTGCCCGTGAGGGGTCCGACGATTTCGCCGAGCGCATGCGTGCACTCCACGTTGCCCCAGACGGCCGCCCGAAGGAAGTTGTTGCTCACTCCAGCCTCCCGGAGTTTGCAGCCGGAGAGATTTCCACGCACGATGGCATCCGTCTGATGGTTCAGACCATCGAGGCAACTGTTGCCACGATGCGCCGTGTTCATGACGATGTTGATGCTGAGGATCCAACCACAGCGGATACCCTGCATGAGTACATCACCAAGCTTGAGCAGCAGGCATGGTTCCTGAGCGCTGAGCTGCGTACGCCGAGTGGGATCTAAGTGAGCACAATTCGCGATTGATCGCCGATCTGGCCGGAGCTTATCTGGTCAGATCGAGGCGGAGGCCCCGAAACCGTTGCGTTTCGGGGCCTTTTCCTTTGCATGCAGTCCTTTACACGCGGAACTGACTGAACTTCGGAACCAAGAAGTAGCAGAGGGTGACGCCCAGAACCACCAGTACGCCGCCGCCTAGAACGGTCCATGCCGCACCGAGGTGGCCGGCAACGAATCCGTGGAGCATATCTGCCAACCTGGGCCCTCCAGCAACGACCACAATGAACACTCCCTGAAGCCGGCCGCGAACCTCGTCAGTTGCCGCGCTCTGAAGGATGGACTGGCGGAAGGCGGCAGAGGCCATGTCCGCAGCCCCACCGATGGCCAGCATGAACACGCCCAGCGCGAGGAATGGCATGGCGTGCCCGCCCGCGAAGGACACCGCAACGCCCAAGCCAACTATCGCGAATCCCCACACGGCCACGGCGATGAGGACGGCCCGCCCCTGCCTGCGTACCCGCGAGACCCAGCCGGAGAAGATCCCGCCTACAACGGCACCTGCAGCCATACCGGCGGAGAGTAGGGCGAACTCCATTCCACCGGAGGCTGGCCCTCCAAAGTTAATGTTGGCGATCTCAGGGTAGAGTGCCCGTGGCATTCCAAAGATCATGGCAATGAGATCCACAACGAAACTCATGAGGAGGATCTTGTGGATCCAGGTGTAGCGGAAGCCGTCAATGACGCTGCGAAGGCCGGGAGCCTTCTTTCTGGTTTGCTTGGCACGCCCGTTCGCGGGCTTGCCCTGTGAGGTAGCCTGCTTGGTTGTGGTGGTATCAGTGCCCTTGGGTCTCATGGGTGGAAGTTTGATCACGGCCCACAGTGTGGCAAGCATCGTCACGGCATCGATGGAGTACAGGGGGCCGGCGCCCAAAATAGGGAGGAGCGCACCGCCTACCAGTGGGCCAGCAATAGCGCCGAAGTTGAAAACGGTCATGTTGAGGGCGTTGGCGGCCGGGAGCTCGCTCGTGGGCATGATCATGGGAATGATGGCGTTACGTGCCGGCTGATTCAACGCGAAGAAGGCCTGCTGGACGGAGAAGATGCTGAGAATGAGCCACACGTTGTGGAAGCTCATCAACGCCTGAATCGCGAACGCCGTGGTGGTGGCGATCAGCCCGATAGTGCTCACAAGGAGCACCTTGCGCCGATCGAAGGAATCCGCAATGGCTCCGCCCCATAGGCCGAAGATGATCAGCGGTACGAGGCCAAAGAGGCCGGTTAGGCCCACGTACATCGAGTCACGCGAAATGGCCCATAGTTGGGCGGGAACGGTAACAACCGTGAGCTGGGCGCCGATCACCGTAATGATGTTGGCATACCAGAGCCTCGCAAAATCGGGGTGAGCGAGCGGGCGAGTATCCGCTAACGCGCTCCGCAATCGGTCCTTCGTGGGTGCTCCTTACATGAGGCGCTGGCCGGGCCTAGCAGTGTGGTTCATACAGCCAGAAATCTTACGCTCCCGCGGTTCGCATTGGCAGGGCTGCCCGTAGCGATCTGAGCCTCGACCCATTCCTTCCTCGCGAGAGTGAGTCATTTCCCTGCGCGATCTTTTAAGAATTCAATAAAACTTCGGTCCGGACAATGTAGCGCAGCGCACGTTCCACACCGTATTCTTTTATGTGCGGCATACGCGGAGATGTATGACGTGAAGGCGGCGCGAGCCGCGGGGCTGACAACAACGAGGTAGTCATGACGAAGGTACATAAGATCATCAATGATCCGGAGAATATTGTTGACGAAGTGCTCGATGGGCTGGTCGCTATTTCGCGCGGGCTGCTGACGCGCGAGCCAGGATCACGCGTTATCCGGCGCGCTGAGGTGGACGAAGGAAAGGTTGGGCTGGTTGTTGGTGGAGGTTCCGGGCATGAGCCCATGTATGGAGCGTTCGTAGGACCCGGCCTTGCAGCCGCCAGCGTATCCGGAGATATTTTTGCGGCGCCTGCACCGCCCCATGTTCAGGAAGCGATCGAGGCCGCGAACACCGGCGCTGGCGTCCTGCTGGTGTACGGAAACTACGCTGGCGACGTCATGAACTTCGATATGGGCGCCGAAGACGCGCTTGATGACAGTGAAATCGAAACGAAGACCGTGCTGGTGCGCGACGATGTGGCAACTCCCGATCTGGAAGGCCGCCGTGGAATTGGTGGTGCCTTCTACGTGGTGAAGGCTGCTGGTGCAGCCTGCGCCAAGGGACAATCGCTGGAGGAAGCCGCAGCCACTACCGAACGGGTACAGCACAACACCCGCACGATTGGCGTGGCCGTCAAGGCCGGAACGCTTCCGGACACTGGGAAGCTCACGTTCGAGCTGGGTGACGATGAGATCGAAATCGGGCTGGGCGTACACGGCGAGATGGGTGTTGAGCGCTCGAAGATGATGAGCGCGGACGATCTGGCCGTCAACATGGTTGATCGCGTGGCGGACGATCTCCCGTTCGAGAAGGGCGATCGCGTTGCCGTGCTCATGAACAATCTGGGTGCCACCACTCAGATGGAGCTGCTCATTGTGTACCGCAAGGTGGCTGAGCTTCTGGAGGCCCGCGGCCTACAGGTTGAGCGCACGGATATCGGTGCCCACTTCACCTCGCAGGAAATGGCCGGCTTCTCGCTGACGCTTCTCAAGCTTGACGATGAGATCGCCGAGCTGATTGCCGCACCGTGCGAATCCGTCCCCTTCACTCAGGCATAAATCTGGGCAGGAATAGCAATGACAGAACTTAACGTAGAACAAGTCCGCGGTGTTCTGAGTGCCGCATGCCAAGCGATCTATGATGCGCGGGAAGCTCTCTCAGAGGCGGATCGCCAGATCGGTGATGGGGATCATGGCATCGGCATGGGGCGCGGCTTTAAGGCAGCGCGTGAGGCCGTTGATAGCACTGAACTCACAACGGTGGGCGACGCGTTCAAGGCCGTGGGCTCTGCGGTCATGCGGACAAGTGGAGGGGCATCCGGCGCGGTATTCGGAACGATGTTCCGCGGCCCGGCTAAGGTCCTGAAAACCGAGACCTTGGACGGGGAAGGACTAGCCCGTGCACTGGAGGAATCCGCCGCACAGGTGCAGCTCCGCGGCAAGGCCAAGCCGGGGGACAAAACCATGCTGGACGCTCTGGTTCCGGCCGGCATCGCCGCCCGTGAGGCCGCAGAATCTGGCGGGGACGTGGTGGCCGTTGCCAAAGCCGCTGCTGCCGCCGCTCACGAAGGATGTGAGGCCACGATCAATATGAAAGCCACGATCGGCAAGGCCAAGTCACTGGGCGATCGGAGCTTGGGCTATCGCGATCCCGGCGCCATCTCTGTGACAATCCTGTTGGACACGATCGCGGAAGGAATCGAGGCGGCCTAGGGCCGATTCGAGGACGATCCGCTTTCGAAGCAGTGAGGGAGGCACCTATCTGAGTGCCTCCCTCACGTTTGCGCGATTACT